>RPQV01000588.1 GCA_003818595.1 Calditrichota bacterium | reverse complement strand
ATCGTTGAAATGTGGCGCGATAATCTGAATTACGAATATTTCAAGACGAATTATCTCAAAAAGGTGCTGCCTGACACGCTCAAAGAAATGAACTATCTGCCGCTGATTGAGGACTATCTGAATCCCTTTGTCGATTCTCTTCAGACCAAGTACTCTGATCGGATTCAAATCGATGTGGATGCTTTTAATGACGTTCAGCTCACGCGAATTGACATGAGCGTGATCCAGCAAAATGTGCCGTTCGCCAAGATCGTGCCGTCATTCCCGTTGGTGACCACGGATGATGCATTGGATTATGGTAGCAAAATGGAAAAGCCAGTTCAGTGAGGTGCATTGCTCAGGGTTGGTTCACGCAAAGTCGCAAAGACGCAAAGAAAGATCTCGCACGGAGACACGGAGACACGGAGACACAAAGGAATTCTTGATACAGTCTTTTAATTCATCGTTTGACCCGATCACTTGCTCCAATATCCACCTATTTGTCAGAAATCGCAAAATAAGGGGTCTGGTCAGTAGAATTTTCCGGACCCGAGTTTCTGTGTAACGACTTTATTAAGAACTCCTTTGTGTCTCTGTGTCTCCGTGCGAGGTCTTTGCGACTTTGCGTGAACCGTTGATAGTATTGCCAAGATCATCGCTTGTATCCAAATATCACTTTTTCTTCCTGAGGATCCAGATGAAAAAAAATCTCAATTTCCTGCTTGTTCTTCTTCTTTCCTTCAGCGCATCCTCGTCAGGTGACATCTCTCTGTCTTTACCCTCTTTTCAACTTTCTCTCGATCGATCCGGATCGGTTTGTGGATTGGTGGATGGGCAGCAGCAACAGAATTATCTTGCGCAGGATGTGGCGGCGCCGCTGTTGCGCATTCTGGTGGCCGGTGAGATGAGGACGCCGATTTCAGCGCGTTATGACTCGATTAATCATACGCTCCTCCTTGTTTTTGCTGACGGGACTGAGGCCACGATTCAAGTGGTTTTTCGGGAGAAGTATCTGACGCTGGAGCTGAGCGCGGTAACAAATCCCGAGAAGATTGAGCTCGTTGTCTGGGGACCTTATCCCACCTCTCTCGGCAAGGTGATCGGCGAGACTGTCGGCGTGGTGCAGGGCGAAAACTTTGCCCTCAGCATTCAGGCTCTCAATCCCAAAACACTGGGCGGATATCCCTGGAACGAAAATGACTGCATGCCGCAGCTCGACATTTTCGATCAGGATGATTTGTCGGACATGTCCGAGCAGGGGAAGCGATACGTATTATATCGCGTCGAGGCGGCGAAACCGGAAAATTACGGCAGTTCGCTGCAGGCCTATTGTCGGAACCGCAATCAGGAGCGGATTGTGGCCAATTGGGATCATGACCGTTATACCGCGCCGCCCTACGACGACGGCGGGGTGATCGGCAGCAAGATTGCGCTGTTCGGTTGTGCCGTAGCCGACATTTTGGATACCATCGCCGCGATCGAAATTACGGAAGGCTTGCCTCATCCGACCATTGACGGAACATGGGGGAAAATCGCGCCCTCCGCATCCGCCGCCTATATTATCATGGAATTCGGCGAAAAAGATATCGAACGGGCTATTGCCGTCACCCAGAAAGCCGGATTGCGTTATTTATATCATCCGGGACCTTTTGAAAACTGGGGCCATTTTGATTTGAATCATCGGCAGTTTCCCAACGGCGTGGAGGGATTGAAACAGTGTGTGGACAAGGCCCGTTCTCAGGGTATTTATCTCGGCGTCCATACGCTATCCAATTTTATCACTCTAGATGACCCCTATGTGACGCCCATCCCGGATCCGCGTCTGGCAAAGGTCGGTACCACGCTGCTCGTTGCAGACATCACCTCGACGCAGACCGATATCCCCATTGCATCGCCGGATTTTTTCAACCAATTCAACAATAACCATCTCAGGACATGTGTCATCGGTTCCGAGTTGATCCGATACGGACAAGTCTCCGAATCGGCGCCATGGCGTTTGCTGGAGTGCAGCCGCGGCGCCTTTAATACTCAGGCTGCAAGTCATGCTCAGGGTGATTCTGTCAGCAAACTGGCGGATCATGCCTATCGCGTATTTCTCACCAATCCCGAGTTGTCGATTGAGGTGGCGCAAAACATTGCCGAGCTGTTCAATGAAACCGGTCTGCGCCAAATCTCCTTTGACGGACTGGAGGGCAATCGATCCACCGGCCTTGGAAATTACGGCGAAATCCTGTTCACGCAGGCGTGGTACGATCATTTGACCGACGACATCAGGCAGCACTATATTGCAGATGCCAGCCGGACGTCGCACTTTTTCTGGCACATGTACACGCGAATGAACTGGGGTGAACCGTGGTATGCCGGTTTTCGTGAAAGCCAGACCGACTATCGTTTGAAGAACCAGGCCTATTTCAAGAGAAACCTGATGCCCGCCATGCTCGGCTGGTTCAAAATGACTGCGGAGACCAGTGTGGAAGACATCGAGTGGATGTTGGCGCGATCAGCGGCATTCAATGCCGGATATGCCTTTGTCGTCAGCCCGCAGGATCTTGCACAAAACGGAGATGCGGATCAAATTTTGGGTTTGCTTGGCCAATGGGAACGAGCCCGCATGGCCGACGTCTTTTCTGACGAGCAGAAGAAACAGATGCAGGATATTCAGAATGAGTTTCACCTGTCGCCGATTTCCGCAGACGCATGGGCGCTGACTCGGGTTCATTCTTTCAAATTCACCCATGAGAGAAAGGTGCGGCAGCCCGGTGAGCCGCTCTATTCGCGGTTTTCTTTTAACAATCCGGTTGAGGAAAAAGAAATCAACTTTATCCTATCGGCCGAGGGCGGGGATATCAGCGACATCATCCTCGAGTTTGATCATCATAATGAAATCCGTCTTCCCGTCACCCTGCGGGCGGGCGAAAAATTAAAATACGATGGCGGACCTGAGGCAATTCACTACAATGTCCATTGGCGTCCCCTGGAACGAGTCGCCATCGAGCCATCGCGATTCACTGTTTCTCAGGGTGAGCATGAGTTGCTCTTTGATTGCCGTTTTGACGACGGCAAAGACGTGCGGGCAAAATTGGAAATCAGGATTTCTGATCACCCCCAATCCGTGTCTAAAAAAATGATGGAGTGATGGATTTTAGATGCATGGTGAAAGATAATGATGATGCGTAAAGTTGTTGCGATTTTGATGCTGTCGCTTTTTGGGGGATCGGGTGCTTT
>RPQV01000587.1 GCA_003818595.1 Calditrichota bacterium | reverse complement strand
TCGCTATGTACAACTGGAGGTCAAGACAGGCGATGAGCCGCTGCAATTGCTGCAGTTCACCAATCGATTTACCGCCTATCCTTTTCAACAAAAGGCGACATTTGCCTGCAGCGACAGTTCGCTTCAAAAAATTTGGCGAACCGGCTGGCGCACCGCACGATTGTGTGCGCAGGAGACTTACTATGATTGTCCCTATTACGAGCAGCTGCAGTATATTGGTGATACGCGCATTCAGGCGCTGATTTCCTTGTACAATTCAGGCGACGACCGCCTGATGCGCAATGCTCTCTGTCAATTCGATCAATCGCGCGTTCCGGACGGCATCACCCAAAGCCGTTACCCCAGTTCAGTGGCTCAGTTCATCCCGCAGTTTTCTCTCATCTGGATCTCGATGATCCACGACTATATGATGCATCGCGATGATCCTGTGTTCATCCGTCAGTTTCTCCCCGGCGTCATTCAGGTGTTGAATTATTTTGAAAACCATTTGGACTCCCGGCATTTCGTCGTCGGTATCGAATGGTTGCCTTTTGTCGATTGGGCTAATGGTTGGTCGTGGGGTGTGCCGCCGGGAGTTGACCTGGGGCAATCGGCGACGGTTTCGTTGCAGTTTGTTTATGCTTTACAGCAGGCAGCCGAATTGTTCAGAATGTTCGGCGATAAAAACTCGGCGAACCATTGCACACAAATCGCCCGCCATATTCAGCAGGCCGTACAAAAGCACTGTTATGTCGAAGAACGGGGATTGTTCGCCGACACGCCTGAGCAGATCAATTTCTCACAGCACACCAATATTTTGGCGATATTGACCCATTGTGTGTCGCATTCTCGGCAGCAGGAGATTATGCGTCACGTCATTCATGACCGCGGCCTGACCCAATGTACCCTCTATTTTCGCTTTTATCTGTTTCGCGCCCTCAAACAGGCGGGGTTGGGTGATTTGTATTCAAGTCTGCTGCAGCCATGGCGGGAGGCGCTGGATTATGGGCTGTCGACGTTCCCGGAGAATCCCATCGGCAATACTTCGGTGCTGGGTACGCGTTCAGATTGTCATGCCTGGAGCGCCAGTCCCAATTATGATCTGCTGGCCACGGTATGCGGCATCGAACCGGCAGCGCCTGGATTCAAGAGCGTGCGCATCGAGCCGAATTTAGGGGAGTTAAAGTGGCTTCGCGCGAGTATGCCGCATCCTTTGGGCATGATCACGATGGCGCTGGAAAAAGACAAGGGGATTCTTGTTGGACAAGTGGAACTGCCGCCAGGGTTGAAAGGAATCTTTTCTTATGAAGGAGCGAAGAAAAAACTTGACAATGGCGTCAATACCATCCATATGGGGATTCATCGCTGACCGGTTGACATTCAGCGTCCGCCAATTAAATTGAATTCGTTTTGAAGTCAATTGAATAATTTCTAAATTAATTTGAAATGTGGTCAGAAGCTCATCTTTTGACGAACTTGGATTCAAACTTGAAAAATTTAATCGAATCATAACCCTGCTTTGCATGATGATCTCACGCAGAGCCGCAAAGGGCGCAAAGAATGCATTATGGAACTATATGAAAAATCGGCTTCTCATTGATTCCCGACTGATTTATTCGCGCGGAAGCTATTATCAATAAGCCTCGCGCAGAGACACAAAGTCACAAAGAAGATATAATGTTAGTAAACCTCTGTGTCTTGGTGTCTCCGTGCGAGGTCACCCTTTGTGCATCTCGGCGGCTTGGCGTGAGTCTTTTCACATGATCCGCAGAACGAATCACTCTTTCCCACTCATTCGCAAGGAAAAGGTGCTGCTATGAACAGAATTGCCCTTGTTTTTTTTATTTTATTATCCTCCCTTTTTTCCCAAGACATGAATATTCGCGGTCGCTATTATCTGGACCATCAACCGATCTGCATCAATATCCAACAGGGTCACATTGTCTCGCTGACGCGCATTGACGCATCCGATCTCTCCGATGAAACTATCTATCTCGCGCCGGGATTCATTGATGTACAGATCAATGGCTACGCTGGAGTCGATTTTTGTGGGAATAGTTTGTCAGCCGCTGACGTGTATCGTGCTGCCCAAGCGCTATGGCGGGAGGGAGTCACCACCTTTTTCCCCACCCTGATCACCAACAGCGCCGAAAGATTGTCGGCCAATTTTCAAGTGCTGGCCCAATCAGCGGATGATCCTGCCTTGATGGGATCACTTGCCGGCTTTCATTTGGAAGGCCCCTTCATTTCCCCAATAGACGGATTTCGCGGCGCTCACCTCCTGGAATATGTGCGGCCTGCGGATATCGAGGAATTCAAGACATATCAGGCGGCCGCTCGAAATAAAATTCGTTTCCTCACCCTGGCGCCTGAAGTGAATGGCGCACTTGAACTCATTCGTTACGCCGTGCAATCGGGGCTCATTGTCGGCATCGGTCATACGGGCGCCACCGCTGAACAAATTCGGGCGGCGGCGGATGCCGGTGCGACGATCTCCACACATCTGGGCAACGGATGCGCCAATATGATCCATCGACATCAGAATCCCCTTTGGCCGCAACTCGCTGATCCTCGCTTAAGGCCGACTCTGATTGTGGACGGCCATCATCTTCTTTCAGAAGAAGTGGTCACATTCGTTCAGGCTAAAGGCAGGGATAATGTGATCCTGATTTCTGACGCTCTTGATCTTGCCGGCATGCCTCCGGGTGAATATTGGAGCGGTGGGAAAAAAGTGGTCATGACGCAGGACGGTATGTTGAAATATCCGGAACAGAACGTTCTGGCGGGGGCGTCTGCACCGATATCTGCAGGTATTGAACATGTCATGCGTTTTACGCAGTGTTCTCTTGCAGAAGCCATCCATATGGCCACTCGTCAACCGGCTCAAAACTTTAACCTGGATGACCGTGGTACATTGAGTCCAGGAAAACGTGCGGATATTGTGATGTTCACGTTCGACCACAACCGGATACAGGTTGTCCAAACCATCATAATCGGTCAGTGCGTTTACAAGGCGGAATGATTCTCAATTGTCAACGATCATGAATGATGCAGGTATTGATATGATGTCTCAAGAGAGAGCCAGACAATCATTGGTCAGGGAACTCGAACAGGATCAGTTAAAGATCCGGATCTTCCCCCATCCAACCGTCCTGGGACAAGCAGCGGCAGAGTTTGTTGCGGTGCGGTTAAATCAAGCCATCGAGCAGAAAGGGAAAGCCGTGCT
>RPQV01000586.1 GCA_003818595.1 Calditrichota bacterium | reverse complement strand
TTGGCAATATTGTGCGCCACCTCATAAATGACGCGCATATTCAGCGGCGAACGGCCGACGCCCAACGCTTTGGTAAACGCCTGGCGCGCCCAGTGGGTGATCATTTGGCGATTGGCAAAGGCAAAATTGACGGCGCAGGCCATTTGCGCCAAATACTCCTGACCTTCGCGGGACTGAATCGGCGCGCAACACAGCTGCCGATCGGGCAGATCGATGCCGTATTTCTGCGAAGCGTTCAGCATCACCTTGATTGAATCTTCACAGACCTGATGGCCAAAGCCGCGCGAACCGGTATGAATGGTGAGGGTGATCTGTCCCACATGCAGCCCGAGCACGGCAGCGGCTTGCGGATCAAACACCTCTTCCACCACTCCCACTTCGACAAAATGGTTGCCGGAACCGAGGGTGCCGAGCTGCGCCTTGCCGCGCTCGCGCGCGTGCTGACTGACGGTCGACGGATCAGCGCCGGCCAGCCTGCCGTTTTCTTCAATCTTGTCCAGATCGCGCTCTTCGCCGTAACTGTTTTTCACCGCCCACAGGGCGCCGTCGATCATCACCTGCTCCTCCTGCTGTCGGGAGAGCTTGATCGGTCCGGTCGAACCCACACCACTGGGTACGTGAGCGTACAATTCATCGATCAGACCTTTCAGCTTCGGCTGCACCTCTTGTAGTTCCAAATCGGTGGCCAGCAGACGCACGCCGCAGTTGATGTCGTAACCGACGCCACCCGGGGAGACCACACCCTCATCGATGTCAAACGCCGCGACGCCGCCGATCGGGAAACCATATCCCCAATGGATATCGGGCATCGCCATCGAAGCGCCGATAATCCCCGGCAGTTGAGCCACATTGGCGGCCTGTTCAGCCGCGTTGTCGCTGAAAATCTGCTCCAGCATCTTTGCTGAAGCATATATTCGGGCCGGAACCCGCATCTTGCCGCTCTGGGGTATCTCATAGAGGTAATCATGAATTTTGTTTACTTTATCATTCATGGCCTTTCCTCCCGTAAAAAGTGAATCGATGATCCAAAAACATTAACTGAAAAGCGCCTCGATCTCTTCCCGTCCCAACATTTTCAGGATCCCGCCTTCGACGGTGATCAGATCTTTCACCAATTTGGCCTTGCGCTCCTGCAACGTCAGAATCTTTTCTTCGACCGTTCCGCGGGTGATGAGTTTATAAATGAAGACATTTTTATCCTGACCGATTCGATGCGTTCGATCCGAAGCCTGCTGCTCGACCGCCGGATTCCACCAGGGATCATAATGGATAACATAATCGGCCGCGGTCAAATTCAATCCGGCGCCGCCCGCTTTCAAACTGATCAGGAATGCCTTGATGCTCGCATCGTTTTGAAAACGCTGCACCCGCTCTTTGCGGTTTTTGGTGCTGCCGTCGAGATATTCGTACACAATGCCGGAGGCTTCAAGTCGCGGACGGATGATATCGAGCATTTTGACAAATTGGGAAAAGAGCAGGAGCTTGTGTCCGCCCTGAACGATCTCTTCCACCAGATCGATCAGCGCATCGAATTTCCCCGAATCCCCGTCGCCATTCACTTCAACCAGATTGGGATGACAGGCGATTTGGCGCAGCCGCAGCAATCCTTCCAGCACATTCATCCGAGACTGATCCAGACCTTGTTCATCAATCTGTTTCAGGATTTTAGCCCGATAAAAGTCACGCCAGCGCTCATAGAGTTCCTTTTGTTGCGGCGTCTGCTCACACCAGAATATCTGCTCCATTTTGGGGGGTAATTCAGGAGCGACATTCTCTTTGGTGCGGCGAAGAATAAAGGGGAAGATCATTTTCTGCAACAGTCCTGCCGCCTGAGTATCGCCATATTTTTCAATCTGCAGCGCAAACGCCTTGCGAAAATAATGGACAGAGCCCAGTAAACCCGGATTCAGAAAGGCGAACAACGACCACAATTCGATCGTTCCGTTCTCCACCGGCGTACCGGTCAAGGCGAGACGATGGTCGGAATGAAGCAGCCGCACCACGCCCGAAGTCTGTGAAAGAGGATTTTTGATCTTCTGCGCTTCATCGAGAATGACATAATGAAAAGTCGTCTGCTGCAGAAAAGGATAATCGCGCAGCATCACACCATAGGTGGTCAATACCACATCGACGCCTTTGAAAGGTTCTCCTTCGCGCTCCCGATTTTGACCGGTGTGGGTGATCGCGATCAGCTGCGGGGCAAACTTGGCGATTTCCTGTTCCCAGTTGAACACCACCGAGGTGGGACAGACGATGAGGCTCGGCGTCTGCACACCATTTTCTTTGCCATAAAGCAGCAAAGCCAAAGCCTGAATGGTCTTGCCCAATCCCATGTCATCGGCGAGACAACCGCCGAATCGGTAACGCTGCAGAAAAAACAGCCAATCGTATCCGGCTTTCTGATAGGGACGCAAAATTCCCTGCAATCCCTGCGGCATCGGCTGCTCGGCGATACCTTCAAAATCAGCCAGTCTTTTCACCTGCTCTGCAAAAGTCGCATCTGAGGTTTCCAGAGGCACATCTTCAAACAAATGTTCCAACATGACCGCGTGGACATGCGCCACTTTAATGCTGCTTTCTTCATGCCGGCTGAAATGGAACAGGTGGGAGAACTTGGTATGCCAATCTTCCGGCAACTGCGCCAGGCTGTTGTCGATCAATTTGACAATGGCAGAATGGGTGCGTATCGATTTCATCAGTTCTTTCAGGGAAACTTTAATTCCTTCAATCTGCACATCCAACTGAACATCAAACCAATCGAGATCAGAGCTGAGGTTAACCCGAATCTGTGGTGTGCCGGTGCGGACGCGATAACGCTTCAATTGATCTTGACCCAGGATGGTATAACCCTTTTCAAAAAAGAGCGGAATGTGGGTGAACAGCCATTTGACTGCCCGCGAATCAGGTACGCTCCACCCCTCGTATTTGACGCGTCTGACGCGCAATTCGCTGAATATAGCGGCAGCTTCCTCTTCCGCCTCGCGATCGCGAATTATTTGGATGATGCGCTTTTCACGAGCGAAAATGTGCCGCGGCCTTTCATCTTCATAGGAGACGACCGTATCGCCATAGAGAAACTGCAGCCGGATTTTTAAAAGATCCGCTTCCTCGATCAGCAGGTCGCCTTCTCCACGCTCAGCATCACCTTCAATGCCCTCATCGACCAACAGGAGATCCGACGTGCCATTCCTTTCCGCTGGGTCCTCGAGCTTGG
>RPQV01000585.1 GCA_003818595.1 Calditrichota bacterium | reverse complement strand
GCGTATTTCTCCAACAAGGCCTGGATGTATTGCGCCCAGTATTTATAATTCACGTGGATCATGACTTGATCGTAAATGGACGCCAGGGCTTCGTAAGGCTTGACGGCAATTACTTTTTCCACGCCGGTCCTCATCATGTCAAAATATAGCGAGATTTTATGTAAAAGCAAACCCCTTTGGAACACCGACTTGCATCAGTCCGGATATTTTTCGGATTTTTCGTGGTTGTCATCAGGGTTTTGATGGAGATCATTCATCCGCCACGATCTTGATGAGCAGTGACCGCGTCCGCGGTCCGTCAAATTCACAAAAATAGACCGACTGCCAAGTGCCGAACAGCGGTTGCCCTCCTTCAATGATTAGAGAAAGAGAACAGGATATGATGCTGCTCTTGATATGAGCGGCGGAATTGCCTTCCGAGTGATGATAACCATCGGAAAAAGGCACAATCTTGTTGAGCTCCATGACCATATCCCGAACCACATCCGGATCCGCATTTTCATTGATGGTCACCCCGGCGGTTGTATGGGGAACAAAAATGACGCAAATTCCATCAACAACTCCAGAAGCCCTGACCGCCTGATGAATTTCATGATCGATGTTGATGAATTGCACTTTATGCGTTGATTGAAGTTTAATCTGTTTTGTTTTCATAATCTGATCCTTTTGTGAGGGGTCCTGGGCCGATTCATCGCCAGGTCATGATGCGACGCGGTGGCCGATGAGCCACATGTTTTTCAAAATTCGCTTGCAATGGTTCATCGCCCCGATCAAATCGTTCCGAGAACAATCGATGGCGAGCGATAACGATATAAAATCGATCATCAAGCAAAAATCGTCGATCATCGTCCGCAGCGTATGGCGGGAAGTTCATGTAAAACCACGCGGAGGCCGCATCAGGAGGTTCACCGCGCATGTGCAGAGCGCGCCTTTCGCGTCTGCGTGCGTCATCCGTTGAGGCACACGCATTGACAGCCGCGGACCATTGATTATGTTTTTAATTTTTTCTTCTGTGCGGCTGGAAACAGGATGTTATTCAAAATGAGTCTGTACCCCGGGGAATTGGGGTGCAGAGACAACTGCGTATAGGGATCATTGACAAAATGCTGATAATCTTCCGGATCATGTCCGGCATAAAAGGTGAATGTTCCTTTGCCCACGTTTCCATGAAGATATTTAACCTGTTCAGTCCCCTCCGCTTCGGCCAATATGACCACCGATTTCTTGATCAACGACTTGCGAAAGCCGGTGGTCTGACCCATAAACCCTTTGATCGCATTGGCGTGATCCTGTGTCAGCATGGTGGGAACAGGATCATATTTTGCTGAAAACTCGAACAGGGTAAAAAAATCCGCTTCGGCGCCGCGAAGCGCAGGGGCATAGCTCGGCGGGATGTCGATGTCGGAATATTCATACAGCAGCGGATTGGTTTCGACTTTAAAGTTTTCGAACGCCAGGCATTTTGAATAATCCAGGCGGGCGGCATAGTCTGCATCGACGGGATCGCCGTCAAACACCGAATCCACTATATCCGCATCCTCGGCAGCGAGGGCGAGATCGATGGTATCGGTTGCGGAGCACATGGCGAAAACGAATCCGCCGCGGACAATGTAATCCTTGATGGCGCGAGCGACGGCTTTTTTCAGTTCGCTCACTTTGGAAAAGCCGAGTCCTTTGGCCATGGATTCATTTTTACTGACTTCATCCTGATACCAATCAGCGTTGCGATAGTTGGCATAAAATTTTCCATATTGCCCGGTAAAATCCTCATGGTGCAGATGCAGCCAGTCATATTTCTCCAGTTCGCCCTGCAGCACGTCTCGATCCCAGAGCAGCACATGAGGAATTTCAGCATACTCCAACGCCAGCAGCACGGCGTCATCCCACGCCTGCTTGTTGGGAGGAGCATAAATGGCGATTCGCGGTGCTTTTTCAAGGAGAACCTTATCCATATTCTCCTCTTCAATCAATGCATAGATCTGCATGGCTTGCGCCGCAGTCAGGCTTTTATAAGCGACCCCGCGGATGCGCAGTTGGCGTTCCATTTCGGGGTAGGCATCCATTAAAAATGAGCCGCCGCAATAATTCAGCAGCCACTCGACCTGCACCCCATTCTCCAACGCCCAATAGGTGCCGCCATAGGCTTTCAAGTGATCCGTCTGCGTCAAATCCATGGGAATGAGGATTTTTTGCGCGTTTAAAGTGGAAAATCCAACAAGCAGACAACAGAGAACTGTCGCGGTTAATCGTTTATCCCTTTTTTTTGTCATGGTCATTGCAGCCGTCTGATTCCTTTTCTTGCGCGTTCCAGATAGATGCTGGCGGGAAATTCCACCAGTATTTTTTCAAAAGATTCCTTAGCCTTGTCTCCATCCGCCTGCAATTCATAGTTTTCGCCGAGACACAAAAGAGCATAATCGCGGGAAAAGGCTTCCAGATTACCATAAATTTCGATCAATACCTGATTGGCGAGATCGATCTCGCCCGATTGGCGATACACCCGTGCCAGCAAAAGCTTCATTTCCTCGGCAAGAGAGGTGGATGATGAGCTGCGGATAATTTCCAGCAAAGAACGCGCCGCAGAATATTGCCGCTGCAGCAGCAGCAGCCTGGCGTCGCCGTAGGCTGCTAAACCGGTCGAGTCACGACCATTTTCGCGTAAAAGCAATAAAAGTTCGAGCGCATCATTTTCAAGAATATTCATTTCTTCCGGCTGTTGATTGCTGTCGATCTGCTCGAGATATTCAATGGCGGCTGATGGACGATGTCGATAGAGTTGCAGCAGCGCCAATTCATAGAGAGCATGATCCTCAGCGTCAAGATTCTCATCGACGCTCCATGCTCTCGCTTTTTGCAGGTAATCATCAGCCTGCTCCAAATTTCCTCGGATTTGAGCACACAAGGCCAGCTGATAGAGCGCGTTTAATTTTAGCCGCTTGTCCTGATTCTGCGTTAAAACGCGCGAGTAGGCGTCTTCGGCCTGATCGATATCAAAAAGGTGATCGAGTGAAATTTGGCCTATTTTGATCAGTGCTCTTTGGGCTTCGGCAGAGCGCGAATTTTTCTCAATGAATTTCTGCAGAACGGCAACCGCCTGAGCATACTGCTCTTCGGCAATGAGCACATCAACCATTTGCCAATCCGCTTTGCGCGCAAAGGGTCCCTTGGGGAATTGGGTGATGAGCGTCTGAAAAGCCTGTTGCGCGATCAGCGGTT
>RPQV01000584.1 GCA_003818595.1 Calditrichota bacterium | reverse complement strand
GGATGCGGGTATGGTTCATGAGATTACTGTCTGAAGAATTAAAGCGCAATAAAAGCAGCGAACATAATCATGAAAATGCGTGGCAAGTCCGGCCATTCAATAAAACAGGGCTCTCTCTCTTGAAAATAATCGTGTTCATGGGCATTAAACAGCAACAGGCTGTTACAGCCATCGAGACAAGCAAAGGTGATATCTCCGACCACAATTTTGCCCTTGTCGTTCGTTTTCAAGGCAAAAAAGCCGTCTTTGTTTTCCACAAATTCAAGATCGATGGGGGGTAAATTATCCGGATCGAATCGAACCACCAGCACTTTTAGCGCCTTTCCTTTGCAGAAGAATAGCTTTATGAAATCTCGCTGGCTCTCTTGCTTTTGATACTGATAGTTTCCACGGCAATCTGGGGGAATAATATAATCATCCGTCTGACGATTGTCATAGAGCTCGAGAGTGTTCCCACTTTGGCTGTAGCTGGAATGTTCAGTGCTCAATTCCAGAACAGTTTGAAAGGAAAGATAGAAAGCTGTGCTCCGTAGTGACTCTTCGGTGAATTTGTATCGCTCCAGCAATTCACTATTCATGGGGATCCTATTTATTGTTCCCCCACAATGACATAGAGTGACAACAAGCGCAGAAATCATCAAGACAGTGGGAAGCAGTATGTTTTTCATTTTCATCGAAATGCCCTCCATTTGACATCCCTCGCCTCTCATTTTTTAACCCCGATTTCCGCCACACGCAAGACTGGATGAAGAGGAAAAATAATCCAGTCGCCCATCAAGATGCAAGTTTGTTCTCCCTCGACTTCATACCAGTCATGTAGAAACTGTCCGCGTAAAAGATAGAATCCATTCCCATTATATATTGTATAAAAATTATCAAATTTCAAAGAAAAAACTGATTTAATACCTCAGTTATGGGAATAAGCCGATTCGCCTGCTCATTCAGCACCGTGTGGTTAAAGCTGGAAATATATTAATGAAGAATCATGCAAAATCGCAAAGATTGACCTCGCACGGAGTTGCAGACAGAGCTGCGTGAAGGTGCGGATGCATATATTACCCATGACTGAGGTATTACAATCGATACATGATTTTCCTTGCTTCAAACGAATAAAAAAAGCATATTGGGGACGTTGAGCTTGTGAATCAATTTGGATCAATGAAATCCAAGCAGTCTACCAATCGGCAACCAAACTAAACCATGAATCAGCATCCCCAAATTGCCGTCCGCGCCATCATCGAAAACCGAAAGGGAGCGGTGTTGGTGCTCAAGCGCGCCAACACCTCATCCGGAGACGGCCTATGGTGTCTTCCCGGCGGCAAGGTGGATTATGGGCAGACACTGGCGCAGGCGATCGAACGTGAGGTGGCCGAAGAGACGCAACTCTCCTGCCGGAATCCGCGTTGTTTGTTTTTCCACGAGTCCGTACCGACGTCGACGCCGGCGACACATTACATCACCTTTTATTTTTTCTGTCAGGTTGACCAAGAACCGATGCTGAATTTTGAGTCTTCTGATTTCGCCTGGATCACTCCGCAGCAGCTGCAGGATTTCCAGTTTGCGTTTTTAAATGATGTCGCGTTGCGCCGATACTGGACGGATGCTCGCTAAAGGGGATAGTTCATTTTCTGTTCGTCGCCGCCGCGAAACAAAAATGTTCCGTTTTAATTCGGGAATTAATCATGTTGTTGAAAAAGCTTCGTCTTTTGCGTTATGTGATGATCGCCGCTGTGTTGGTGATCAGTTATTGGGGATTTTGGGAAACGCGGCGCTTCCCTGATCCCGGAATGGCGGGAGTGCTGCAGCGAATTTATGCCGCGATCGCCTTGTTCTTTTTCTCCGGTATTGATATCGATTTTCCCCATCAGGGAACGCGGCTGTGGCAGGCCATGCTTTACCTCTGTTATTTTCTCGCTCCGCTGCTGACGGTCAGCTATATTTATGAAATCGCGCAGGACAAGCTGATCAATCGGCTGTCGTTGAATTTCAAAAAACACACCGTCATCTGCGGTTTGGGACGCAGCGGCCGCGTCATTTATGATTTGTTGCGCGAGGTGTATCCGGCCAAGCACAAGGTGGTGCTGATCGACCAGAATCCGGAGAATCCCTACGCCGTCGAATATCAACAACATCGCAACACCTGGTGGATCAAGGCCGACTTTACCAAGCGACCGGTGTTGAAAAGAGCGGCAGTGCATCGCGCACAGCGCATCTTTCTGACCACGGACATGGATCTCGACAATCTGAATGCGCTGATGGAGATACAAACGTTATATGCCGCGATTCCGCTCAAAAGCAAAGCAAAGCGTCTGGACAAAGGGGACGTACGCCATAGTCTCTATTGCCACATCACCGACCATCAACTGCGGGAAAATCTGCTGGCGACACTGTTCAAAGAGGAAAAATATCAAGGCGTGCGGATTCTCAATGGTTTTTATAGCGCCGCCAAACGGCTTTATGTGGATTATATGACGGCTCTTCTCAACGTCGCCGAGGGAACAGCCGGCGGCGTCATTTTCATCTTTTTCGGCTATGGATTTTTCGGGAAAATGGTCTATCATCATATTCAATCAGACCTTCATCGCAGCGCCGACGATGAGATTTTCATCGCCACCCTGTTGAAAAAATCGGGGTATGACATCGATCTCACCAGCTATGCCTGGGAGACCGAGCAGCACAACCCCTGCACCGTGCACAAGCCGATCATTAACGATATTCAGGATCCTTCGGTGTGGAAGACGCTCGACGATCAGATCGTCAATTCTCCCAAAAAAGTGGTGTTGTTCCTCTGCCGCGACCATGACGTCGCCAATCTGGAGCTGGCGATCTCCATCAAGCGCAAAGGCCCGCAGTCGCTCAAGCGAGCGACCATTTTCTGCCGCATGTTCATGGAGACGACGCCGGAGTTGGAACAGATGCTGGAGAATCGTCTGACCCCGGGGTTATCAAAGGATGTCATTTTGTTTCCGATGCAGCGGGAGCTCAAGGAGGCGTTTAGGGAGGAGTTGTTTTAAATGAAAGACCCTGGGGTTGCCGCAAAAGATTTGATGAACAGCCAAGGTTCCGATTTGCGGCAACCCCGGGGTCTGAAAACAAAGAATGAAAACATTTAAAGAAAAGATACGGAAACATCAACTCTGGCTGGAGTCAAACGGACGTTGCGGTGAGCGGCTGGATTTGAGCGGTAAGGACTTGCAGGCGGGCGATTTCTGCGGCG
>RPQV01000583.1 GCA_003818595.1 Calditrichota bacterium | reverse complement strand
GCCGGCGCCGTTTTCAAAGCGCAGATAGGTCAGTCCGAGCGGCAGTTCGATGGTTTTGATCGTTGCGCGCCAACCGGACCTTACCGGGTCTCTCTCCACGGAGATGGGGATGACCTTTTCCGCGGAAGTGATGAGAGTGAGGGTGGGCGTGGAGACGTCGGCATCATCATTCATGGCGAAATAGACCGGGACATCCTCGCCGAGCTGCACCTGATTCGGCACATCCACGGTGATTTCAATGGAACGTGGTTTTTCCCATTGGAAAAACTCTGTCTTTTTCGCCGGGCTTGCGGAATGAATGAAACTGCGGCTCCATTCCGGTGCTGTCGGAGCGTTGCCGGTGATGAGCATTTGGCGCCATTTCTCATCCGTCAGGCGATCGGCTGCAGGCCAGGTGAATTCAAAATAGGAAAAACCCGCTCCTTTGGTCAGCGTCGGCACGCCTTCGATGCAGCAGACGACATAGATGGCATAAGGGAATCCCACACCCTCTTCCAGTACAAGGCCGCTGTTGCCGTCAGTATGCACGTCGGCGACCACCGGCATGGGCTCCAGGTCATCCGATGCGCCCGGCAGCGGTCCTTCGCTGGGAATAGCGGTCTGGAAGGTCGTGATGTCATACAGCGTCTTGCCAAAGTTGAATATCGTCTGATATTCCGCACTGGAAAGGGGAGAGCCGGTCAACTCTTTCTCAGAAATGACAGTCAGCTGTTCTGCCAACTGCGCAAATAATGTGAGGTGCGTGCTGAAATCCTGCAGCAGCAGATCGCGGCTTTTCAAACCCGTGATCATGAATTCCGCCAGCGAACTCAGCCGCGCATAGAGGTGCGGATTGGGCTCCACGTATCCCTGTTTTTCCACCGCTCCCGGCGGCAGACCCCGTTCCGTCCCGCTCTGTTTGACATAGAGGATGGTATCATGCCGTAATTCTGACCACGAAGCCAGGGCGGCGTATAATTCCTTGTCTCGCCAAGCCGATGAGCGCATGAAAAAGGGATATCCCATGTCTTTAACCATCTGCAGCGGCATCAGACAATAGAGCCAGTTCCAATATGCGTTCTGCGCCCACGTGGCGTCCGGATAGGAGTGGAAAATCTTCTTGAGAGTGTCCAGTTTGGCGACATAGGCCAGGTTGTTTTTGTCGTTATCGGATAAATAGCGGAAAGCTAATTCTCGTTGCGCCGACTCTTCGGGACCGAGAACGATCATCACGTCCAATCCGGTCGGCATCCAACGATCGGGTACCTCTGCAAAAACCAGCTGATCAAGAATCCAGGAATCGGGCACAAATCGTTGTCCCATAAAGCGGAATCCTTTTTTCGGCTGTCCCGGATAACCGATTTCGGCAGCCGGAAACGGTTCGGCGGCCTTTAAGAATTGATCCAACTTTTGCGTATCGGCAAAGGCATCCGGCGGGAGAATGGGAAAGCTTTTGCCGTAAATATCGTAACACAGCGGCAGATATTGCGGGAAATTGATGTCGTCGCTTTTGCCCACGAAAAATACAGTGGGTTGATAGATATTCTGCCAGAGATCCATGCCGTTCTCGATGCGGGTGATCGCCTGATTGAGAAGAATGGCGCTGAGGGTCATGGTCTTTGCCATAGGCGAGTTGATTTCGCAGGAAAAGGTCATTCGGCCCAGCCACATCATGGCGCGGAAATAGCGTTCGAGCTGTTCGCTGCGCGTGTAATGACCACGCGGTCGGTACTGGGTATAATCTTCCGGATATTCAAAAATCAGTGAATTGACCAGAAAATCTTCTGCTTTTTTAATCCGCTCCAACTCGGCGCTGTAATGCCCACCGGGCAGGGGATCGACAAGAAACATTCTGTCTTCCAGCAGGAGGATAGCGACGAGCAGATAATCGAGATTGCGAAACAACGCTCTTTTCACTTCCTGATCTTGAGCGGTTCGGTATTGTTCTTCGGTCTTGGCCCACAGTTCATCCAGTACCTGCAGCAGTTGTGCGGAAAATCGCTCTTCCTCACAGGTTTTAAGTATGCGATCGAACATGAGATGGAAGCCATGCAGCATGGCGTCGGTGGTGATGAATTGCGGGATGGCCGATTCGCGACATTCATTGTAAATGTCGAACATTTCATTATGACCACCTGTACCGCTCTCCTGGTTGGCTGAGGTGACATAGAAGTGGTTTTTTTGCAGGAGGGTCAGCTCTGCAGTGCTGAGTTGAAAGTCACGAAGATTGATGACGAATTCCAGTTGAGCGCCGGGTTCGCATGACGGTGCATCCGCTTTGACCGTGACGAGGCGAGGTTCATAAGTACCGAATTCTGTTGCAACAGACGTGCGGATATCAGCGAGCATCGACTGTGCGGTTACAGCGGAGGATGCCCAAAAAAGCACGACAATACACCACGGTTTCATTTTACTCTCCTTTTTTTAGTTAACCAAGGAAAGGTCAATAGAGTTCATATTAAAAATAGAGTCCCAGGGTCAAACACACCGCCTGGTCCATATAATCATTAAATGTGTAAGAATACGCCATATTGGCTTGGAGTTGCGCGTGGCGACTGGGGCGAAATTTTATTCCCGTGTTCAAAATGAGCTCCAATCCTTCGGCTCGTTTATTACGTTTGAGCCATTCCTGACGTTTCGCATTATAAAAATATTCTTCACTATCCGCATGAACTACCCAATGATAACCCGCCGCAACGCCTAAATAAGGAGCGATGAATTTGATCGGCGCCAGGAGATTGGTAAAAGCGTTCACTGCGACGCCATTGTGCGATCCGACGAGAATTCCCGCTTCAAATTTTTTGAATTCAGCGCCCAGGCGCACATTGACGATTAAATGGCTCTGGTCATTCTGGTAGCCATGTTTTGGTTTCAAAAGGCCGAAAGCCAGACCCAGCAGCCAGCGCGACCGCTGAGGGAATGAGGGTTTAATTTCATTTTCAGTTGACGGTTGCTGTCCAATCATTTCAGAGACCGGAATTCGGGTGATAAAGCTCTCCGCCACTTCCGGCAACAACGATTCCAGCTCTTCCAAATTTCTAACGCTAAAGTGATCGACGATGAGATCCGAGTCTGCTTCCACCTCGGTCAGTCGATATTGAAATTCGATCGTCTCCTCCAATTGCTCTATGATTGCCGTAGCCACCACATCCGCCGACAATTGATGACCAAAATGGACCGCGCAGGCGGTTTCGGCGCAAAGGGTGTCATTGAGACTTTCAAATATGTCGATCTCTGAAATCAATT
>RPQV01000582.1 GCA_003818595.1 Calditrichota bacterium | reverse complement strand
CGAGCTGATTGTCAGCCGACACACCAAAACTGTCCTCGTTGTGCGAACGCTTTTGTCCGATATCAGTTTGTGCGCTGATTTGTAGCTTCATTCCAAACCTCATTTTCGTCGCAACTGACTATCCTTCATCGATAGCGCATTTCCATTTTTGATATCTCTCGTTTTTGCCGTAACAAATAACCGCCGCTTATTATGAAAAGAATCAAGCCGACCATCAGACTGAATAAAGTGGATCCCGATTTCGCGTGACTGATTGAGGGTATGCTGCGATTCGAACCGGCAGTATATAATCCGCGATGATCTGCAGCACCGAGGAATTGATTCCAATACTCACCATCCGTGATGTTTTTTCTATCAAAATTGAGGAGATGTAAGGAATAATCGTCTGCCAAAACAACAACACAAAGCCTCGAACCATTAGCCATTGAGCAAACAAGCGGTGAGGCGGTAAACGATGTTCCTGCTGCTTTATATGAATCAATCAATTTCCCTGCTTTTCCATCCAAAAAGTAAACATTGCCGCTCACACCGGCAGCGATGATATCGGTGATCCCGTCCAGATTTATATCGCTCAGCGTTGGCGTTGAAATGAAAGCGTCTTCATCGTCAGAATTCAGCTGCCACACCAATTTCCCGTGACCCGAGGAATCTCCCGAAACTGAAAAAACCTTGATCATATTCAGTCCCCGATAACCAGCCATGATGACTTCCCATTGGCCATCGTGATTCAGGTCGGCGGCGATGGGAGAGGAATGATAAAGCGGAAACATTCCAATCCGACTTTTATAGAATCGGTCAGCCCATAGCCGATGAAAATTTTTTGTATCAAATGCAAGGACCCGATACATTCTTGTTGCAGCGATGACGATTTGTTTCGTTGCAGACATATCATTTGAGGTTAGAAGCAGAATGGAATTATTGATTTCATGATACCCTGTATCACCATCTTCAAATGCCTTGCTGATCTCACTATTCACATCGATCATTGATTTTGTTTTCACCTGATTGGATGCCAACGAAAAAATGTAAATGCCGCCGTCTTGGCTGCCGATAATAATTTCCTGAACTCCGTCGCCGTCAATATCCCCCGCCGTGGTTATCCCCTTCGATGAAAACTCTTGTGGAAATTTTGACCAACGATAAGTTGCTGCGAATGGAAAGCCAATCACCAGCGTATTGTCGTCGGTGAAGGCAATGATCTCCTTGCGGGAATTGGCAGTCAAGTCCGCAACAGTAACCTGATTAACTATGTCACCCCCCAGAGGATTACTCTTCCATTCAATTGCACCATTTGCACTGTTCACAGCATAGATAAGACTGTTTTCCGCAGCCGCTACAATTTCAAGATCGCCATCGCCTTCCAGATCCTCGATGGTGAGCGAATGCTGAAATTTAGCATGGTCATCCTCGCTGATCCGCCATTTTTCAGTTTTCGTCTCCAGAGTAAAGCAGACAATCTCGCCGATGTCATTAATGAAAGCAATTTCCAGGTTGCCGTCAGCATCAAAATCACCTGCGACCGGCGTTGGTGTTCGGGCAAGACTGTCTTTGATTACATTTACAGTTTTATAGCGATTAATCACTTCAGCTTTATACTGAACTGCACGCTCTTTATCAAACATCGATGGAATTCGCTTGGCACCGATGACTAACAATGTTGTTGCCAGGATAAAAAGAAAGGCAAGCATTCCGGCTTCGATTTGACGTCGATAATGCACTCGCCACACTCCAGCCCGACGCGGCGGGGAGAAATCAATTACACCTGACCGCACAAATCGGAAAATGGTGCTGGTATAACCGCTGACGATTTCGATTTCATCTCCTTCTGTGAGTTCCAATTCCTCCTCTGGGGTGATCTCGCGCTGATTGAGGTAGGTGCGTAGCTTGCTTTTGGGATCACAAAGAAAGTATTTGCCATGACGTTCGATGACGGCGGCATGGCGACGGGAAATGGTGGAATCCAATTCACCATTCGGTCGTTTATTGAGGACAATGTCATTGCCGGCAGTTTCGCGTCCGATTCTGGTTTTCCCGCTGCGCAACGAATGACGTTCACCTCTATAGGGCCCATATATGGTCAACAATTGATGGGTCGGATGATCATCCATCCGGAGATTGTTTTTGCGCTCAGGTAAACCGCCGTTTTCAATCACTTGCTCATCCAGGACATCAGGCGAGTTGCTTTCCAAAGCATCACCCCACGGAATTTGTGAAGCTTCAGAGGGATCCTGCATCAATGGGACGACAGGCTTCTTGATTTCCGCCACCGTCCGATCTTGATTCGTTGCCTCTGCTTGACCATGACTGATCACAGTACGATCATCATCTTCTTGTTCATCCTCAGGCGGATGCGCTGGCTCCGACGGTCCAATATCCTCGGTAGTCGCTGCCGGAAAGACGGCAATGGTATGCTCCTCATCATCTTCTGTATGCTGCATTGATTCCGATAAAGGCTGGTGATCACCGACCTCTGGGAACGAGCGATCGGTCAGGGCAATCGTGCGATCGAGTTCCAGAGGCAGCGAAGGTTCCTGGTCAGGGCGATGTTCTTTCTGTCCTGCAGCTATCCCTTCGTAAAGAGAAGGCGCGCTGGTATGGCTTTGCTCATTATTGCTCTTGTCAGCTTCACCAGACGCAGTATTAACCTGTTCCACTCCAGCAGCTTTATTTTTCGGCATTGAAGCGTCACTGCCCTGAGTTGTAAAGATGAACAGGTGATCGCCGGCGATGATTTCGTCGCCATCCGTGAGCAGCGTGCTCGCTTCCAGGCGTCGATAATTTAAAAATGTTGCAGAAACGCCGCTTTTATTGCAGAGGTAGCAGCCATCGGCTCTCTGTTGAATCTCCAAGTGAGTGGAGGAAACGCGGGGATCCTGAACAATAATCGTATTAGCGGGATCAGAACCGATGGTGATGATGGAAGGCAGTTCCTCAAGTTGAAAAACCTCTATGGTTTCCGCTCTATTTTTGAGACAAAGCTGCGCCATGGTTCTCTCGAATTTTACTCAGCGTGCAGAGGTGATGGTTAAAGCGAGAGAAATTACGACAGCGACCGAAGCAATGACACGGTTGGCTCTAATTTTTTTTGACAGATAATCAGTACTTGAGCTTTTAACCGCATTGATCTGGCGAGTTGTGAGTTCCATCGCTATGCGAAGGTTGTTCAGGTCACCCTGCAGTTTTTCGATCGACTCCATGCCGGCAAGATTTTTTTCAACCTCGGTCAACGTCTTG
>RPQV01000581.1 GCA_003818595.1 Calditrichota bacterium | reverse complement strand
TCAATGCCGGTGGTGTCGCAGTCCATCATGAAACCAATTGTGCCGGTCGGCGCCAGAACGGTGACCTGAGAATTACGAAAACCGTGATGATCGCCGGTTGCAATCGCTTCCGCCCATGCTTCATTGACCGCGTTGATCAATTCGGCAGGAACAAACTTTTCATCAATCGCGTCGATGGCCCGCTGATGCTTGCGCATCACTTTCATCATCGGCTTGCGATTGTCGGCGAATTTTTCAAATGGGCCGACTGAAGCTGCTAAAATCGCGGATGAAAGATAGGCCTGACCTGTCATCAGGGCAGTTACAGCGGCGGCAAGAGCACGACCCTGCGGGCTGTCATAGGGAAAGCCGTAAAACATCAGCAAGGCGCCGAGGTTCGCATAACCCAAACCCAGGGGCCGAAACAAATGACTGTTATTGGTGATCTTTTCTGTCGGATAACTCGAATTGTCGACGATGATTTCCTGGGCAATGATCAGAATATGAACCGCATGACGAAAGGCGACATCATCGAAACTTGAATCTTCTTTGAGAAATTTGAGCAGGTTCAAAGACGATAAATTGCATGCCGAATCATCGATGAACATATATTCGCTGCAGGGATTTGACGCATTGATCGGCGCCGAGTTGGGACACGTGTGCCAGGCATTGATGGTGCTGTGGAATTGGATTCCCGGATCACCGCAGACATGCGCGGCCTCGCTAATCTGTTTCAACAGGTCGCGGGCGCGGAAGGTATCGAGATTCTTTTTGGTTGTGACTGCATGCGTATTCCAATCTCGATCTTCTTCAATCGCCTGCATAAAGTCATCCGTCGCTCGTACACTGTTATTGGAGTTCTGAAAAAAGACCGAGGAATAGGCTTCACCATTAAAGGAAGCATCGTAGCCGGCTTCAATGAGAGTCCAGGCTTTTTTCTCCTCGTGAACTTTGCAATTGATAAAGTCTACAATATCCGGATGATCAGCATTCAGGATCACCATTTTGGCGGCTCTACGTGTTTTTCCACCCGATTTAATCACACCCGCAAACGCATCATAGCCGCGCATAAAAGAGACCGGGCCGGACGCCAAGCCGCCGGTTGACAGTTTTTCTTTCGAGGAGCGCAACGCTGAAAAATTGGTGCCGGTTCCTGATCCCCATTTGAACAAGAGTCCTTCTGTCTTGGCCAGAGTCAGGATGGATTCCATTTCATCGGAAACAGAATTGATAAAGCAGGCAGAACATTGCGGCCGTTCTTCACAACCCATATTGAACCACACCGGACTGTTGAACGATGCTTTCTGGCGAACCAGCAGGTGGGTTAACTCTGCCTCAAATGCATCAGCGTCCTGCGTTGAAGCAAAATATTCATCTTTGACTCCCCATTGCCGCAAGGTGTGCACCACGCGCTGGATCATCTCCTTGACGCTGGTTTCCTGCTTGCCTTTGTCGCGATAAGTATGGAAATACTTGGAGGCGACAATATTCAAAGCGGTTTGTGACCAACTCGCGGGCACTTGGACGTCATTGCGTTCGAAAATCACCTGACCTTTGTCGTTCAGAATCGATGCACTGCGTGTCTCCCATTCGATCTCTTCAAAGGGATGAATTGAGGGATTGGTAAAATGGCGAGCAATCGTCAGTTTCTTTGTTTTGCCATTCGTCGGGATACTGTCCTTGTTTGAGATTTCTTCGGTGGTGGTGGTCTTGTCCTCAAAATCAAACGGAATTTCTGGTGATTTTATCATGCTCACCCCTCTGCTTTCTGTCTTGGAAAGTTTCATAGCTTTGGCGAATTAACCTTTTGTTTCATTGTATCGGAAATTTGGTTGGAAATTCACGTCCCTTCTACGCACCAAAACCGAATAGAATATATATAAACATAGATGTATTGTCAAGCAATTTATCAATATTTAGTATAATTTAATATTACAACGTCTATAAGTTGTACTACACAGCAGCGAAATTTATAACATTGATTATTCACCCCGGCATTCCCAAAATATAAAAATAAATGAAAATTATTGTTTATTTCTGCTCTCCATGAAGCAGAGCTGTATTATAGTCCTTCTCCATCTCCAGCCTACTCCAAATTGGAACAACGATACCAAGCTCACGTCAGGAAGGACAAGACCTCGCACGGAGGTCAGACAAGATGTTGAAGCAATGGGGAGTTGTATCTAAAGTGAAGAAAGACTTTTGATTCAGCCCCGCAGAGGATCATCGCCCTGGCAGGTGAGTTGCACTTGAGCGGGGGATTGCTTCAGCGTTCCTTCCCGCTGCAGCTTTCTACCTCAAGGATCGAAAACCTCCAACGGGAAGGAACGCTTCGCAATGACTTGCGGGGCGGTTGCTCCGCACCCTGAGCGGAGTCGAAGGGTATTCTGCCTCCCAAGTTCAACTTGGGAGGCAAATTGGCGGCGAAGCTTTGCATCGAATCATGAAGCATTATAGGCGGGATGTGTAAGGTAAAGAACAAGTCAAGCTTGGAAGACAGGTTGCGTCGCCGGACCTCACATGGGTATTTGAATCATGTCTCAAATATCAATCGGCATCCTATTTATTATATGGTCGGATAAATCCATGGCGCCCGATAAGCGCGACGCAGATGGGAATTCGCCTCTTCATCGTCGATGCAGCGTTGATTCACGCCGTCCCAGCGGACAGCTCGACCGATTTTTAAAGACAGCATGGCTAAAAGACTCATATTGGTGGATCGTTGTCCAATTTCAATGTCGCAGATTGGCTTTTCTCTCGTTTTAATGCAGCGCAGAAAATCGTCCCACAATTCCGGTATATTCTGATCGTCCGGTTGGTGTAATTGGGGTTCTTCATGGATCATTTTGCCGCTTTTTTTGGCCGGATAAAATGTCCAGCCGTCATGCCAGCCGATATGGACAATTCCTTCGGTGCCATAGAAGTAAATGCCGAGCGGATGGCGTTCGTTTTCATTACCTCCATATCGCCGGTGTTCCCACGCGGCGGTGAAGGATTCGAATTGGAAGGTGGCCACCTGCGTATCCGGAGCATCGGTATTGTCGCCGGCGATAAACCGTCCACCAGTGGAAAAAACAGAACGGGGATACTCTTCTTCACTCCACCATAATATATGATCCATCCAATGAATGCCCCAATCTCCCAAGGTGCCATTCGCAAAATCGAGGTATTGACGGAATCCGCGGGGGTGAATTCTGCGGTTGTAGGGCCTGAGCGGCGCCGGTCCACAGTACAAATCCCAGTCTAAATGCGCCG
>RPQV01000580.1 GCA_003818595.1 Calditrichota bacterium | reverse complement strand
TGCCGAAAAAGCACCTGCTCGGGCAGACCATTCAGAATCTTTCGCCCGATTTCGCGACCCAGGAATGGTGCGACTGGCTGCCGGCCGAATACGTGAAACCTGCGCAGGCCGCCATGGATCAGAATTATGCGGCCCACAAACCCATGGTGATCGTCGAATCAGATTATTTTGGTTTAGGCCTGACGACCCCCTATTCGGCGGAGGATGTCCGCGTCGAAGGGTGGTGGTTTATGCTTCTGGGCGGCGCCGGCGTGATCAATCTGAACGGCGAATTCCATCGCGGACAGGAAACTGGTGGTGAAATAACCCGCAACATCATTCTGCCCCAGAGAAAATTCCTCAAGAGCTTTATCAACCGTTTCGACCTGCAGTCGACAATCCGCTATGGCGATTTCACGATTCTAACGGAGAACGTTCATGTCGTCGCTTTGGTCGAGCCGGCAAAACAATATGGACTATATCTGTTTCATGCCACGGATGACGGTCAATGGGGAGCGCATTATATGACGCACGCCGGCGAGCATCGAGATTCGGTCACCCTCCATCAAATTCCGGCAGGAGAGTATGCCATCGAATGGATCGATCCGGCGACTGGCGCGGTCATCCACAGAGGAGAGGTTGCGTCTACTAACGGCGAGATTAATTTATCAACACCTGGATATTCGATCGATATTGCCTGCAAGATAGTCGCTCAGTAAAGTGACATTTTCCGTCGACAAGGAACCGATTAGCTGATCGTTTGATCGGCAGGCTGATGTGGAACGCGTAAGATTCCAGAGAGCAAGGTCAAAAGGAAACAATCATGAGAAAATTTCAAGACGGACGGCTGTCGCTGCTGATAATCTGCTTGTTATTGCTGTGCTGCGGTCGTGACAGCAACGAATCCGCCCCGACAGCGCCGGAGATCACCGAAGGCGGGCCGCCCAATATCGACGAATGGACATTGATCTTTATCGATGATTTCACCGGCGATAAACTGGATCGAAAATTGTGGGATCCCTATTACACCTGGGGAAAATCAGGAACCGTTGAGCGGCATCATAACTATGATGCAACGGTTCTTGAAGAAAACATCATCATTGAAAACGGCCTGATGCGGCTGAAATGTGAAAAAGATACCCAAAACAAGCATGAGTACACCTACTCATCAGCCGCCGTCACAGCCACCCGATTTGTCTGCAAAAGAGGGTATTACTATGAATCACGGCAGAAAATTCCTCGGGGATGGACAGACGGCGAGTTTAAAAACGGCTTGTGGCCGGCTTTCTGGTTGAACGGACGCAACAGCTGGCCGCCGGAAATTGATATTCACGAGTTTTTCGGCGGCAACACGTTCTATCATGCCACCATTCATTCTGCCGACGCAACCGAGGAGAATAATAATATCCAAATAGCGGCAGCAACCGCGACCACCGAGTTTAATATTTATGGTTTGCATTGGCGCGATGATGATCGGCTGGATTTTTATTACAACAATGAGTTGCAGGGTTCGCTGAATGAGCCTGATCCGTACGATCATAAAGTGATGATCATCAATTTCGGCATACATGGACCGAAAGACCCGCACGATTGGCTGGGCAATGCGTCCAATAATGCCTATCCGATCTATTTCGACATCGATTGGGTTCGAGTGTGGAGGAAAAAATGACAATAGAGAAATCATGTATAATGTTACTCTGTCTCTTTAGTCTGACCATCACCTGCAGCAAAAAGGATCAAACCATTGATCCCAATCCGGCGCCGGAAGGTTACTCGCTGGTCTGGTCGGACGAGTTTAATAGTGACGGCGCCCCGAATCCGTCTAATTGGAGTTTTGAACAGGGTTTTGTCCGTAACCGCGAATTGCAATGGTATCAGGAATCCAATGCCCGCTGCGAAAATGGACTGCTGATCATCGAAGGCAAGCGCGAACGCGTCAGCAATCCGAATTATCAGGCGAACAGTGACGACTGGCAGAAAAATCGACAATATGCCGAATACACCTCTTCCAGTCTGCACACGCGCGGCCTGCACAGTTGGATGTTCGGGGTGTTTGAAATGCGCGCCCGCATCGACACGCGTCCCGGATTATGGCCGGCATTCTGGACTTTGGGCGTGAACGGCCAGTGGCCGCATGGCGGTGAAATCGATATCATGGAGTATTACCAAGGAACACTTCTTGCCAATGTCGCCTGGGGGGATACGGAGCCGTGGAAGGCCGTGTGGGACAGCGCGCGCAAGCCGTTGTCCGCGTTCATTGATCCTGAATGGGCTACGTGGTTTCATCTATGGAAAATGGAATGGGATGAAAAGGCAATCTATCTTTATATGGATGATTTGCTGATGAACATCACCGATCTTTCGACCACGATCAATCGGGATGCAGAAAAAAAGAATCCGTTTCTGCAGCCGCATTATCTCATCGTCAATCTGGCCATCGGCGGTGATGCCGGCGGCGATCCCTCAGCCATCGTTTTCCCCGCGCGTTATGAAATTGATTATATCCGCATCTATCAGAAATAGATCAAATTGCAGGGTTAACTATGAAACAGTTGATTCATTTCCGTCCGCAGACAGCTCTCAAGCTGTCTCCCCTTCTTCTGCTGCTGCTCATGAATCACGTTGCCGCTCACGGACCATGGCCCTCTGAGCCACCGGCGGATTGTCCTTTCAGCCAGTCAGAAGAAATTGTCGGGATTGTATTTACCGGCATCTGCAGCGACTACCATGTGGCCGACACTTGGTATCCTTCATGGGCGGAAGACGGCAACTTGTATTCACCGTGGACCGATGGGACGTTGTTCGAAGAAAGCAGCAATTCTGACGGTTATACGTTTGTTCAAGAGGGCGTTTTGGGGCTTTATAATGCCGAACAACGTCCAGCGACGACTGGTCAGGCAAAAATGATCGGCGATGATCCGCTGCATTTGACACTCATCAGTCTGGGCACAGTGCAGGCGGATCCCTATCCCTATGGCGGGCGGTATCCCTGCGGCAGCCTGCTGCATAACGGCGTTTGGTATTACGGCACCTATTGTCTGGCGCCCCACGGCGTCACCCGCTTTGGTTCGGCAATCTATAACTGGCCTTGGTTGGGACCGCTGGTCGGATTTAGAACGTCAACCGATTATGGAAAAACATGGAAAGAGACGCCGCATACTCCTGAGAGGCCGTTATTTGGGGAGACCGGCTTGTGGGGACATCCTGTAAAAATTGGCTCGCCCCACTTTGTGGATTTCGGCAAGAATATGGAACAC
>RPQV01000579.1 GCA_003818595.1 Calditrichota bacterium | reverse complement strand
ATGTATGCTGCATGCTTGCCGTCATCACTGACCTCGAAACTCGTTTATTTTGTCATAGAATTCTGATGAATTCTATGATATTTGTTAATCGACTGTTCAAACAGGCTTTAAAATTTTTGAACTCTATATCCAATCCAAGGGGGAATGATGAAAGCAACAGCAAAAATTATTTTTTATCTCTCCATCGTTATTTTTGTTTTATCGTTAAGTTCAGTTTTGTTTGCTGAGGATACGAAAGGCGTTCAACCTCCTGACGAAAAGTCTGATCAAGCTAATAAAGTAACAGAACCAAATAGTAAGCCGGAGATCGTCGAAAAAAAGGATAATAAAATATATATCAGTGCTAATTTGGGTTACGCTATGGCGCAAAATACTGATACCACGATTGGTACGTCATCGGGTGCTATTGAATATGAACCTGGATTTGCCGGTGCAGCGGCTGTTGGGTTTGGTTTTGATTATGGAAGGGCTGAAGCAGAGATTTCATACCAAAGAAATGGCCTAGACAAAGTTCGCGTTTCGGGAAGCGGGCTTGATGCATCCGGTGACATTTCGAATCTTGCTCTGTTGTTTAATGGCTACCTCGAATTATTCAAGATTGAAAATGTTGTAACACCATACTTAACTGCGGGTATGGGGGTTGCCATGGTCGATATAAGCGGACTGCCCGTAAAAAGTGGGGACTCTTATACTACGGATAGCCATAAAGACACGGTATTTGCGTACCAGTTTGGTGCCGGTGTTGGTTATACGGTATCTGAAAAATTAACGATAGATCTTAAATATCGCTATTTTCAAACCTCAGATCTAACATTTGGAAATACAATCGCTTCATACGGAAGCCATAATTTTTACCTCGGCGTAAGATATACATTTTAAATTTCTCCACTTTGATATTTTGAAATAGAGAAAGGGTTTATGGTCGCAACGACATAGGCCCTTTTTTAGTCTGCAGGCTTCATCGTGGCCAAATATTGTCGACAAAGGTACCGATAGGCTTCAATGCCGTCTTTGGCGGTTGCTTTATCTTTATCGGTGATGTCACGGGTGATTTTGGCGGGGTTTCCCGCGACGATCTTGCCGGGGGGAATATGCATGCCTTTGGGAACCATTGAGCCCACCGAAACGAACACATCTTCTTCACAAACGACATTGAAGAGGACGATGGCGCCTATGCCGATCATGCAGCGGGAATGAATGTGAACATCATGAAGGATGACCCCGTGCGCCACGATAACGTCATCTCCAATGATGACCTGAGAGCCCGGATAGACATGGATCACGGCGTTGTCCTGAATGCTGGAACGGTCGCCGATGATAACCGGCCCGAAGTCCGCGCGGATGGAAACACCGGGCGCGATCAGGCATTCATGGCCGATGCGAACATCGCCAATTAAAACAGCGGTCGGATGAACAAAAGAATCGGGTGGGATCTGCGGTCTTTTACCCTCAAATTCATACAGTGCCATAGGAATCAACTTTGCTGTTAATAGGACAGGGAAATATTCACTGAGCCGCCCCGGCCGAAGATGTCATGCAGGTGGACATACCCTTTGAGTTTTTTCTTTTCATTGACTACAGCCAGAGAGGTGATTTCCTTTTTCTGCATAAACTCCACCGTTTCAGCCAGCGACGCTTTTTCGTCTATGGTCTTGGGATTGGCCGTCATAACCTCATCGATGGTTCGTCCTTCAAAAGAGGTGCCCCTGCTGACCATTCGTCGTACATCGCCGTCGGTCAGAATTCCGAGCAGATTGTTCTTTTTGTCGGTCACCAGTACGAATCCGACGTTCATGCGGTCGATTTCTGAAATAGCCTGCCGGGCCGATTTTTTGGTTAATACACGCGGAATTCTGTCACCCACTATCATAGCGTCTCGGACCGTCGCCCGAAGTCTCGTGCCCAGAGAGCCGCCGGGATGAAATTTATAAAAATCCCTTTCACGGAATTTCCGTTTGTCGATCAGCGCAATGGCCAGCGCATCTCCCATGGCCAGTGCCGCAGTGGAACTGGATGTTGGCGCAAGACCGAAAGGGCAGGCTTCTTTTTCCACGGACACATCAATGATGATGTCGCTGTTTTGGGCCAGTGTCGAAGAGAGCACGCCGGTAAAGGAGATGATGGGCGCTCCAATATGTTTCACAGAGCTGATGATGGGTATCAACTCCCGTGTTTCGCCGCTGTTGGAAATGGCTAGCAGGATATCTTCCTTGGTCACAATACCCAAATCACCGTGAATGCCTTCTGCCGGATGCAGAAAGAGCGCCTGTGTTCCCGTGCTCGTCATTGTGGCGACTATTTTCCGCCCAATCAAGCCGGATTTCCCGATGCCTGTGATGATGACCCGCCCCTTGCATTGAAAGATCAGATTGACCGCGCGGGTGAAATTTCCATTAATTTTATCCACCAGACTCAAGATACTCTGCGCTTCAATCTTCAAAACCTCTTTGGCGCGCCGTATGGCCGCTCGATTATTGCTCATGTTTTTGTCCTGCACCTTATTCATTTTCTTCACCTGTTGAAACACGGTTTGGCAAAACTAGCAAAAAACACCGGACAAAACAAGAATCAATTGTGATTTCTAATTGACAGATCAAATAAAATAAACCATGGTCTCGCACGGAGTTAGCTGCTATAAAACAAAATTATTTTGACTGGAAGAAAACGAGGCGCATGAAAGCTGTTTTTATATCCGATGCCCACCTGAGGCAATCTACCGACGAGCGATACAGCCAGTTTGTCCAATTTTTGGCCGATCTTGGGGATGGTAAGGTAAGAGCGCTCGTCGATGCTCAGGAAGTGGGACGTGAAAAAACGCCTATTGATGATCTCTATATTCTTGGCGATTTGTTTGATTTCTGGTTTTGCAGTAAGGATCATATCCATCCCGAATTCCAGCGGTTGATCCACGCACTGGTGGCTCTACAGAAAACCGGGGTTCGCATCCATTTGTGTGAAGGGAATCACGATTTTTTTATGAAAGAATATTTCCATGACGTGCTGGGCATGGAAGTGTTTGAGGAATGGGCTGACATCAAACTGGATAAATTGCGGATGTTGGTTGCTCATGGTGATACGGCGGATCGTTCAAATCGGACATACATGATGTTTCGTAAAATTCTGCGCAGCCGTCCTTTCTACAATATCCAGCGTGTGATTCCTGCCTCTGTGCGCTGGACACTGGCCGGCATAACATCGAACGCGAGCAAACAAATGAGTGATGATAACTGCGACTTTCT
>RPQV01000578.1 GCA_003818595.1 Calditrichota bacterium | reverse complement strand
ATTCTCACCCGCAATACCGCCTTTTCTATTGACTTTCGCACGGGGAGTGCCAGCGGGACTTTATAAAATACTGTAGAAAACATTGCCGCACGAATAAAGTTTTTTCCCCTGATGAAAATTTTCCTTGACATTTTGTATCAAAACACTAAATAAATAGTAGAATAATTCATATATAAAACATAATAACAAAAAGTGGTAAAATTTTTATATAAAGTTGCATAATTAGTAGTTTAAAATGTTCATTGAAATAGAATTCCTCTCCACCATCGAGGAAAGATGATCCATTACGGGATCGGCGTCATTCAGTGACCTGATTCGCAAAACAAAATGCAGGGTTCTTCCATGATTCGATTGTTGTGCGCGAATCACTCATGCCGGGGATAGAAAGGCATGTATGTAAAGACATTATGTACACCTTTTGCATGCAAAAGGTTTTGGATCACCAAATAGGAAACTCTTGTGGGTCGCGGATGGCTTGGGTTCATGCACGAATGAAGCCCTGATGCAAATTAGAATGATGGAGTGAAAGACGAAACATCCATTCCCGCCGTCGTCGAGGATCACGGTGACGATAGAGTGAGCACCGCTTTGCAAGAGATCGGCGTCAATTTCGTTAAAATTCCGACGGGAAAGGCTCGGCGGAATCTTTATAAACCAGAAAGGAGGCATATTATGCCGCAAAGAACCAACATCAACAGCGATACAGCGCGCACAAATTTTTTGGAGCGCTGTCTCATGCAGTACGATAACGGAAGCCAGGGCGAGGCCTTGATCATTCAGGAGACGAACGCGTCGGCCATGAAGGCAATGCTGCCGCAATGGATATAGTTCGTACAGCAACGGGGGAAAATGGCCGCGGAACGTGTCCCGGCAGTGACTGCCAAGGATGAAGCCCGAGCAGAATGCAGCATGTGGATTTCGCATTTTTTTTTCACAGGTGCTGCAGCTGTGGAATCGACGCGAGCTTCATGACGAGGGCATCCTCAAATTCTACTCGACGAACATGCTGAACAAACCTTCGCTGTCGTTGCGCACCGATGATGATGTGCTGTTTTGGGGCGAACGAGTACTGGAGGGGGAAAAGAAGCGTGTCGACGCTGGGGGCATTTGTATGGAGAATCCCTCTGCCGAAGCATTCGCGGAGATGAAGATTGCGCTGCACCGAGAAAATACGACCACCCAGCGGCCCATGAGCCATCTTCAGCCAATGAAAAATCTCCAAGAATAATCCAGAAATCTTTGTGTTGAGACAATTGTTAAAATGTCTGAATATGTTCAAAATGGATGTGGAGAGCCACACTACAAACCAGAGGGAAAATGATGAAATTCGTTCTCATCCTATTGTTGATGGTTCTTTTTTGGCCAAAAGGGGGAATAACGGAAATGCCTGCTCCCTACCAGCATGTCGACCAAGTACTTTGGGTGATTGACGATCTGAACAACACGGTCACTCACTGGCAGAATCTCGGTTTCACTCAGATCATCGATCTCGACACCGTGAGCGCCGAGCTCAAAAAGGCCGGGCGAACGGTCAAATTGAAAATGGCCATGGCCAATCTTGGGGGCGCACATATCACCTGGATACAGCCTCTCGACGGTAAATCGGTTTTTCAGGAATTTAACGCGGTCTATGGCAACGGCGCCATGGGGCTGGTTCATCGGTGGGAAAACGAAACTGCGCTTCAGAACGAAATAAAGCGATTGGCTGACCTCAGGGTGGACGTCAAAGAAGAGGTGAACATCTCCACCAGGAAGGGGAATATTCGCTATATTATCATGAACACCTGGCGCGAGGGCAAGTATTATCTGGGATATACCTTTGGCAATGATCCTGCGCAACTCTCGCTAGAGGGCTCGCGAAATCTGCACGATCTGCAGATCAATCAATATGCGTTTGCGGTGCGTGATGAGAAACCCGTCTCCGCCTCCTGGCAGCGAGTCGGATCGCCTCCCTTTCAGATCAACCATCCGCAGCTGGGGCGAAAGCATTACTACGGCCAACCGGTTGACCATGATCTGATCCAGGGTTGGCAGCGGCATGGAGATATCGCTTATGAATGGTGTATTCCGGTCTCCACGCCCATTGTCTACGATGACCATATTCACAAACATGGAGAAGGAATACATCATTTGGCTTTTTCGGTCAAGGACATGGATAAGGTTCTGGCTGATTATCGGTCAAAAGGTTATGTGAACTCCATGGGCGGCACTTGGGGCGAGCAAGGCAAACCGGGGTCCGGAAGATATGAATACATCGATCTGGAATCCGCCGGAGGTTTGACGATGGAATTGCTATGGAATTTTCAGGAATGAATGATCTTGGATTGATATTGGCCACGGATAGGCACGGATGGAACACGGATTTGAATGATGTAGCTGACGCCATATCGAAAAAAATAGGTTGAAGGGGAATTCAAATACATGAATTGTTTGCCGGGGATGTTATTTGTTCCGCTTACAAAAGGGGTATTTTGAATGTTTGCCATTGGATGAATTGAAATGACATCTTTACAGTGCGAGCACATAACCGAAGCGATTATTGGATCTGCTTTTGAAGTATACAATATTCTTGTTCGGCAAATATAAAGTAGAGTTCAAGCGATTCGTATATTGAAAATATCCGTGTTTCATCGATTAAAATCAGTGGCTTATTAATCAAAGCGTATACAACAATGCATGAAATAAAGCATCAAATCTCATTGTTAGCGAATTCGAGATGAGACAGGTTACATGCGTGGGGGATTCTGATTCGATGGATTTTATGCGAAAGTGATTTTTCCTGCAAAAAGAGTTCATTGAAGGTGAAATATGAAAGCCGAAAGCATCATCACAGAACTGCTGGAAGGGGCGGATGTCACCATTAATGGTAAACGACCGTGGGACATTCATGTGCATGATCGAAGGTTCTACCGCCGGTTGTTAAGTGAAGCCTCATTGGGATTGGGGGAATCTTATATGGATGGCTGGTGGGACTGCGAGGCATTGGATGAGGCGATCAACCGCGTCCTGCGGGCGGAACTGGATGTCGAGGTGACCGGAAACTGGAAAATGGCCTTGTACGCGTTGAAGACGCAGATTTTCAATCGACAGAATAAATCTCGATCCCTGCAGGTGGGCGAACAACACTACGATCTAGGGAATGACCTGTATCAGGCGATGCTTGATTCGCGCCTGAATTATACCTGCGGTTATTGGAAAAGCGCGAACGACCTGGACAAAGCACAGGAAGACAAGCTGGAATT
>RPQV01000577.1 GCA_003818595.1 Calditrichota bacterium | reverse complement strand
GCTCGGTGCGGACTTGAAACGAAATATCAAGAACTTTTGGTGGAAATGGATGGTGCAGCAGCGGGACAATATTGTCGGACTCGATTCCGCCATCCTCATGCATCCGCGCATCTGGGAAGCCTCCGGTCACGTCGCCGGCTTTCAGGATCCCCTGGTCGACTGCCGCGAGACCAAAAACCGCTATCGCGCGGATCAGGTGTTTGTCCTCTGTCCCCCCAAAGGATCAGCTTCGAGCCTGATGTTCGCCTTTGTTGAGGGCGATGATGACACTGCGTCCAAAAAAGTCGAAAAACTGGCCAAGGCGGATCCGACAACCTACAGCAAGGTGCTCCTCACCGATATCCTGGTGTCGGAGTTTAAGAAAATCGTCGGACCTGATGTCAAAGAACCCGGGACATTGACCGAACCGAGACAATTCAACCTGATGTTCAAAACCCATATCGGACCGGTGGAGGACAGCGCAAATGCAATTTACCTGCGTCCGGAAACCGCACAGGGCATTTACGTCAATTTCTCCAATGTGGTCAATTCTTCGCGCGTCAAAGTGCCTTTTGGCATCGCCCAGATCGGCAAAGCCTTCCGCAACGAGATCACGACTGAAAATTATATTTTCCGCACGCGGGAGTTTGAGCAGATGGAGATGCAGTTTTTTGTGCGGCCGGGAACCGATATGGAGTGGTTCGAATCCTGGAAACAGGACCGCATTGACTATTATAAAACGCTGGGCATCACTCAGAACAAGCTGCGCTTTCACGCCCATGGAGAAGGTGAACTGGCACATTATGCGGCGGCGGCATTTGATATTCAGTATGAGTTCCCCTTTGGCTGGAAAGAGCTGGAAGGCATACACAACCGCACCAATTTCGACCTCACCCGTCATCAGGAATTCTCCGGCAGAGATCAGACCTATTTCGATGACGAATTGAAAGAAAAATATATCCCCTACATCATCGAAACCTCGGCTGGTTGTGACCGCACTTTGCTGACCGTGCTGGTCGATGCGTTCGAAGAGCAGCAGCTGCAGGATGACATGCGCACGGTGCTCCATCTTCATCCGCTGCTGGCGCCGATCAAAGCCGGTATATTCCCCCTGGTCAAAAAAGAAGGCCTGCCGGAGATCGCCATTAAATTGTACGAGGACTTGAAACGTCATTGGCCGGTTTTCTACGACGAAGGCGGCGCGGTTGGGCGACGATATCGTCGGCAGGATGAGATCGGCACACCTTATTGTTTCACCATCGATTTTCAAACGCTGCAGGATCAAACGATCACGGTCCGAGACCGAGACTCCATGCTGCAGGAACGGTTGCCCATCAGCCGGGTGTTCGTATATCTGTTTGAAAAACTGGTGTAGCGATCCCCAAGTTTCATTATCAGAAGGATCAAATGAGCCGCTGATGGAACGCGTACCGACGCAGACAGACTGTGTAAAAACACCTCCTTCATCGGTGGCTGAGCGGAGTCGAAGCCCAATTTTAAAAAATGAGACTATTTGTCATGCTCTGCGGCCTCTGCGCCTCTGCGTTGAATCTGGTACATAGTCATACTCATTCGCCCCTACTTTTCCGGGGAAACCTCATCTGCAACAGGAGTAGATGGTTTTTCTTCTTCGGATTGATGGCCTAGGTCTTCATGCAGCCGTTTGAGCAAAGCCTCCATTCGCTCGCGCTCCTGCTGCATGCGCTCCTCATTCATACTCTCGCCGGCTTGAGCCTGAGCTTTCTGCTCTTTCATCAATGCTTCAAGCTCCTTGATATCCTTGTCACTTTTTTTCCGTCGCGATGGCTTGTCTGCATCAGGTTGCGCATTTTTGGTCTCGGCAATCAATTCCTGTTTGGGAGGTTTTTTCTCTTTCGGCTTGGGCGGCAGACCTTTAAGCAGACGAAAGGTCAGTCCGAAATTAAAGCGCCAATCCGGATAGTTGGGCAGAGTCTGCCACCGTCTCTCGGCGCCGGCGGCGAATTCGGGCAGATATTCCGTTTCATCCGTCAAGCCGCTCAATAAATAATCAATCCCCGTTTTCAGTCGCACATACTGATTGAACTGATAGATCATTCCAACAGATAAATAGCTGCTCGCTTCGCGCGAATAAGCCGCTGGAGGAGGCTGCACCAGGAATTGCCGCCTCAACACTTCGACAAAAAATCCATATTTGACCCCGGTATAATGAAAAGCAGCTCCCCCAAACCATTCCTGGCTGGAGGCAAGGGAAATCACTTCTTCGGCGTTGTTGGTTAACAACTGACGGGCATCATTATAATAAATCCAGCCGGCATTCGCATCCAGATGCATTCCTAAATCATATGTTGCACCGGATAGTTTCAGCGAGACCAATCCCACCTGAGCGAATCCAAGGCGGCCGCCTGCATAGGGATTCAGAGGTATATTGTGGTTTTTGCCCGTGGGAACCCTGAAATCTGTACGCAGACCGACAGCGACGCTTTTTGAATTCATGACATTCCATTTGAACGCTAAAAAAAGATCACCCAACGTGGAGTTGGCGACTTGGCCATGATTGGACTGCACAACCACCTGGAGGGCGTCCATCTGCAGCCGACTGGTCAATCCATACGCCAGGGAGATGCTCAATTGAGAATCCCAGATGGTCACACCGGAAGTGTCTCCGCGGGGTGTGGTGAAAACATCATGTTTGGTGTAATAGCGTCCTTGGGTAGAAGCCATCAATGCCCTGCGATTGATGTTCCAAGCTGAAGCAATATGTTGCGGTCCTGTCTCATATTCGTGGCTCATGGCCATCAACGGCAATAAAAAGAACAGCAGGAGGATAAACCGTAGATCAGCCATGAAGCTCTTGCTCTTGGGGAAGAAGCTAACTATATTAATATTCATGCATTAAACAAGTAAAGAATTTCTGTTCGCGTCATATATGATTTAATCAATTCTTTCATCATCAGGTGATTACTGGAATTCTTTTTGCAAAATATATACCATGATCAGTGACAGCGCATGATTTTAGCATTCCCTGCAGAATTTTCATGGTGAATGGTATCGGCATTGATATTGATCAATTTAATCAATCCCTTGATTTTTCACAAATTATAAAAATTGAAATGCCGGCACTATCTTTGTTGGAAAAAAGCTTTATGTGGGAGAAACTGAAACAAAAAAAGGTCTGCTTATGGCTCATATTTCTGGCCGGTATGGCTGCGGCACAATCGCAGCAATTCGCTCTTCTCCCTTTTGTCAGTACCGGACTTGATGAAAACTCGGTTTCAACTATTGAAGCG
>RPQV01000576.1 GCA_003818595.1 Calditrichota bacterium | reverse complement strand
TTGAATAAGACGGCCTCTGAAATCTGTCAGCTGGTGGGCGTCAATGCGGTGACCGATATCACCGGATTCGGACTGCTGGGGCACGCGCTGGAAATGGCGCAGGCGGGAAAAGAGGAATTTGTTTTGAATTATCAGGATATTCCGGTCATCCCCGAGGCTATCGACTCGGTCGCCCGCGGCTTTGTCCCGGGCGGCGCCAAAGCCAACCATCTCTACACCGCGCCGAACGTCGATTACCCGCCCTCGCTGCAGCGCGAACAGCACTGGCTGCTGAATGATCCGCAGACGTCGGGGGGACTGCTGATCTCGGTCAGCGAAAGCAAGGCAGAACGTCTGCGCGACCGTATGACCGATGCGGGCATCAAATCACCGGTGATCGGCTATGTGACCGCCGAACGGGCGGGGAAAATCATCATCCGCTAATCCAAATTCACCGGGCGCCGTCGTTCTTTGATCTGACTGCGATGCTTTTTGTTCTGCAATCGTTCAAAACGCGCGGCCAGGGGAATGCGCGTCCGCCGTCGCTTTTTGGGCGGACGCAGGGCCTCCTCCATAATCTCGATGAATTTAGCCAAAACCAGTTCTTTATTGGCGTGCTGACTGCGATATTCCTGGGCGCTGATCTGCAAAATCCCCTCTTTGGTCAATCGCGACCGCAGCCCGGTCAACAGCCGTTGTTTCTGCTCGTCGGAAAAGACACTGCATTCCGTCGGCGAAAATTCCAGCACCACCCGACTGCTCACTTTGTTGACATGCTGTCCCCCGGGCCCGCTGCTCCGGGTCGCAGAAAATCTGATCTCACTCTGCGGAATAAAGAGATCACCCACTTGCACAAACTCCATCGCGATTATTGTCCTTTGACCTGCTGCTGCAGCCAGTGCAGCGCGGCGTTAGGCAGAATCTCATGCCCGCCGTCGAAAATGGTTAGGCGCACCGGACCGGATTGTCGGCGAAACAGGACCGGGCGATCACTGTAATAAGGATCAGAGAGGGATTGACGCAGTTCGGCCGGCACGGACGCCTCTGAAGTCATTTGTGCGATCAGTTGATCAGCGATCCGATCGGGCGAGTCTGCCACGGCATTGAATGCATTGAACGCATGACTGATGGGCACGCTGCCGTTGTGTCCATCTTGAATGCCCGCGTTGATGTCCAGGGGAACACCCGTCGCATTGGCCAGCACAAATAGAGGAGAACGACGCCGATATTCGGCATCGACGCTGTCGGCCGCTCCCGGAGCACCGCCGCAGCAGAGGAGCAAATCCTCAGCATATCTCGTATTTCGTTCCACGCTCTCTGCATACCAGACGGACAGATCCGCGGGCGCAGACCACACCGACACCCCAGCCCAGATGTGCGGCGCATGAGCGGCCATCTGCAAGGCGGTGTAACCGCCGCCCGATTCGCCGATGAGATAAATTCGGGCAGTGTCGACATGAGCCGTTTTTTGGGCATATTCAACGGCGGAAAGAATATCGGCGATGACATACGCCGATCCCGCAGCCTGCGGGCGACGATTGGGCCCGCGAAAATCAGGATGAACAAAAACCCAATCCTTCAACATGCACCAGCGCGCGTAGGGGACGCTGTCGCTCTGCCGATAATCGCCTGACCAGGTATGCAGAGCCACCAGCAATGGTTTGGCCGCGGCGGAACCCGAGTCGTAAAAGAGCATGGACTGTTCGCTGGAATCGGCGCTGCTGCGATAATTCACCACCTGCACCTTGGACGACCATAATCGCGGCCCGATGGCGGTCATATCGATGGGCTCGAAACCGAGATCGAACGCCGGCGAATCGTCGCGCAGATTGAAATCGCCCTTTTCCGGATTCACAAAATGCGGATTCATGAACCTCGAACCGACATCCTGGCCGCGCCTTTGCCATTTTTTCACCGAAGCACCCAGAAACTGAATCGGCTGCTGATCAGTGCGATAATAAAGATTGTTACGAAAGGTGAAATTGGTGGTATCGCCCTTCCAATGCTTGTCCAGCAATCCGCTGTTCCGCCAATAGACAATATTGCGTTCAAAAGTAAAGCTTTTGTGGGCTTCATTGCGCGACCGCATCACCTGGGCAATTTTGCCGAACGCAAAAATGTTGTTGCGGATGATGTTGTCTTGCCCATAATGCTGATGAAAGCCCGCGCTTTTGGTATCATAGACCACATTTTTTTCGATCAGGATGCCCGAGCTTCCCTCGTCGGTATAAATACCCCAACCGCCGTAACCGTGGGTATAAATATTGTGCACCCGGTTGTTGCGCACCGTCGTCCCGGGCGAAATCCCCAGGGTATAAATGCCGCCCATGTCCGACAGCACACCCTGTCCGGCGTTTTCAATATGATTGTATTCGATTTTGTTATTAAAGGCGGCGCTGGGTTTATAGCCCCATTCCTGACCGACGGAAATACCGGTATAGTACAAATCCTTGATCTCATTATGGGCAATCACGTTATTGGAAGCGTGCATGATGAGAATGCCGATGCCGGCGTAATAAATCCTGCCCAGTTGATAGAGCTGATTGTCGACGATCTCAATGTTGCTGGTGGTGAGCAGGGAATCCGAACCTGCGCGTCCGCCGGTGATGAAGAATCCGCCGGCGCCGACATCGGTGATGCGGTTGCGCGAAAACAATAATCGACGGCTGCCGTCGCGTACCTCGACCGCATAGCTGCCCAGATGCTGCAGCGCGCAATCCTGAATCGAAAGATCCCGTCCGGCGATGATTTTGACAGCCCCGGGGACAGTATCGGCGGCAAAATGGTCACCTGGGTCTCCCGGCGCCAGAAACACATCATTATGAGCAAAGGTCAGTCCGCGGAGATGGATATGGCGCACATAGTTGCGAAAAAGCGGCTCGCCCTTGAAAATGAGCAATTGATCCAGATCAGGAGCCATCACCTCCGCAGAGGACAACGCTTCTCCGGGCATGGGCATATAATAGAGCCGCCCCTGGGTTCGATCCAGATACCACTCCCCGGGTTGATCCATTCCTTCAAAAACATTATCGACAAAATAACGCGCGCCGGCGCTGGTATAATCATCGGTAAATGGTCGCCACGCCGGCGTCGCCAGTGTGACCGTGAGGGTCTGCGAATCGATGCTCTGGATCGGGCAATGAGCATCGGACCAGAAATGGAGGAGAACAATCTCGGCATCGTTCAGGTTGCGCCAGCTGGAGATCAAATCCCCGGGCGAAAAACCAAAGGTGTAACGATAATGATGAAACGGCCACTCGGGATTATTCATCGGGTC
>RPQV01000575.1 GCA_003818595.1 Calditrichota bacterium | reverse complement strand
CGATGCATGATGTATGCCTGTTCCGGCACAGATTGATCCGGCTGAATGAAAAGGATGGGCTGCTGTTATTGGAACGGTTATAGCAAAAGGAAGTATTGAAATGAACATTAAAAGTATTCAAAAAGGCGTATTTATCGTTCTTTGCACAATCTGCATTTTGCCGGCTCTGTTGTCATGTCATTCCACCTATTCACCAATCGGTGCCTTGTCGGTCTCGGCAAACGGTCGATATCTTGTCCAAACGGACGGCACGCCTTTTTACTGGTTTGCCGACACAGAATGGGTGCTCAATAAACACAGCGACGATCAGGTACATGCCATTTTAAATGATCGGGCGGCAAAAGGCTTTACAGTCATTCAGGTTTTCGCCACCCGGATGGCCTGGGATCGCTCTTGGTCCCTCGCCGACTCATGGGATTTTGATCTCAGTTGGGCAAATTCGGACGCAAATGATCAATATCCTTTTGTTGATGGATTCCGCGCGATCGCTGAGGGTTATGCTGACGGTGTGAATGGACAAAATGACTATAATCGATCGGCAGATTACAACAGGTCATTCATGACCTATCATCCTTGGGCCACTTCAGCCGAGTGGTTCCATCGGGACGATTGGCTGGATGCCAATGGCATTCAAGGCTCCCGTAACGAGGGCGATCTAATCAATGATAAAATCGTCTATGAGCGGGTGAATGAAACCTATGACCAAGAGAACCCAGTCAAACCTGTTTTATTCCTTGAGGGAAGTTATGAAGGTGAACCCAACCGTGGAGGTTCGCTGCCGAAAACGACGCCGAGAAACGTCCGCATGCAGTTTTTCTATGCGGTCATTGCTGAAAAATTCATGACCAGCCTCAAGTGGTGGAATCTTGTTCCGGACTCTTCCCTCGTTATCAGTGGACGCGGAGAGGGTGAGGCTCGTCAAGTCGCCCTTCGATCGGCGGATGGTAAAGAGTGTCTGGTATTTTTTCCTGCGGCAAAGGCAGCAGAAATTGATATTAAAACGCTGTCTCCGAGTGATGCGATTACCGCTCAATGGTTTGATCCTCAAACCGGACAGATCATTGACGCCGGTTCAATCTCCACCACCACTCCAGCCCTGTTGACGCCGCCGGGGCAAGATGACTGGGTGCTGTTGCTGACAACAAAATGAAATCAAAGCATATAGGTTTATCTGCTGCCTGATGCTGAAATTCGGCATCACGTCGCTGGTCACCTGCCAAAAAGTGTTCCTTTTGTTTTTAATCAAAGCTGTAAGGAGCCTGATTTTGAATAAATATACTTTCGCTCTTCTCGCCGGCATGGTGGCCGTTAAAATCTGGGCGGATACGCCGTGGCAGGAACATGGTCGTCTGGGTGTTTCAGTCCAAAATCCTCATTACCTCGCATGTGCTGATGGTTCACCCTTCTTTTGGCTGGGCGATACTGCGTGGGAGTTATTTCATTGCCTCAACCGCGAAGACGCTCTCTTTTATCTCCAAAACCGCGCCGCCAAAGAATTCAACGTCATCCAGGCTGTGATCATAGCAGAACGCGACGGCGTCGGCACGCCGAACGCCTACGGCGATTTGCCGTTCATTGATAAAAATCCGTTAAAACCAATGGTGACGCCTGGAAATGATCCTGATGATCAAGTTGCTTATGATTACTTTGATCATGTCGATTACATCATCCAACAAGCGCAGCAACTCGGACTCTATATCGGCCTGCTGCCGTGTTGGGGTGAATATGTCATCCCCCGCGAAAGCCGCGGCATTTTCAACACTGCTGAGCAAACCTACGGCTACGGCCATTTTATCGGCGAACGATTCGGCCGTTATCCCAACATTATTTGGATTCTCGGAGGGGATCGCCAGCCGGATGAACGGCTTGAAGGGATTGAGCTTTGGCGCGCTATGGCTGAGGGCATTGCCGATGGCGTCAACGGCAATGCAGCCTGCGACGGTTATGCCGATTATTCGTCTACCCTAATGACGCATCATGCCTATAATTCGTCTTCCATTTGGTTTCACAATGATCCATGGATCGATTTCCATGCATGGGGGTCTTATCATGCCGATTTCTACATTGATCGCGCTTACACGATCGCGGAGATGGATTGGGCGCTGCCGCAGCCCAAACCGACGCTGAACGCTGAACCGGCTTATGAGGATCATCCGGTGAATTACCACGCCGGTACAGGATATTTTACCGCTTTTGATGTGCGACAGATCGCCTACTGGTCGGTTTTTGCGGGAACGTGTGGTCACACCTATGGGGCGCATCCGATTTGGCAGTTTTACAGGGTTAAAGGTGAATTGTCCGGCCTGGTGCGAAATGACTGGAAAACGGCCTTGGATTTTGATGGTGCACAACAAATGAAATTTCTCAAGCGATTGATCTTGTCTCGCCCCATGTCGGAGCTGACGCCGGATCAATCGTTGATCATCAGCAGCCAGGCGAATGGCTCGGGTCATCTCCGCGCCATTCGCGGTAAGAGGTATGCGTTTATCTATATCCCCACCGGTGCGACGACGACAGTGCAGATGGGAAAAATTTCCGCCACAACCATCATCGCCTGGTGGTATGACCCCCGCAGCGGTGCCGCGTTGAGAATCGGCGATTTCCCCAACAGCGGCCGGCAGACCTTTGATCCCCCCGGAATTTCCCAAGAACTAGCTTGGCTGCAAACCGGCCGCGGTTGCGATTGGGTTTTGGTTCTCGATGATGCCGAGGCCGATTTTGCGGCGCCGGGAGATCGGTGATTTGATCTATAACTTGGTCATTGAGTCGATCTGAGCTTTTGCAGCAAAAGGTCGACAAAACATTTTGTAAATCATGGCGAAACTGTTAAATTGTGAAAATGCTACACGATTTTAGTAGGAGACCAACCTATGAACTCGCTACAACTCAATCGCCGTCAATTTTTAGGAACTGCAGCAGTCGGCGCTGTCGGATTGGCTGCCGCTAATCGCGCCTTTGCTCAAAACAAATCGCTTAAACTCGGCCTCATCGGTTCTGGATGGTACGGTATGGTCGATATGAACGCCGCGTTTAAGGTTGGCGGGGTTGAATGCATCGCGGTTTGCGATGTGGACAGTGATCATCTCGCCAAAAACGCCGATGACATCGAAAAAAAGCAGGGCTCACGCCCAAAAACCTTCAAAGATTATCGCGATCTGCTCGAGACGTCGGGCTTACAGGCAGTCATCATCGCTACCCCGCCGCACTGGCATGCGCTGCCGTTTTTGGCGGCCTTGGAAAAAGGTCTGGATATTTATTGTG
>RPQV01000574.1 GCA_003818595.1 Calditrichota bacterium | reverse complement strand
CGACATTAAAATCAAAAAATGATTGGGAACAAAATATTAACGTCCTGAGGACCTTTGCATCGCGCCGTCCGCATTATTTGCATCAGCACATTAGCGAATACTTTAACCTGGATGGCACGGATTATATTGAAGTAGAGGTGGCCCCACCGGGCAGCGGAAAAATCAAAGTAAACACTATCCTCATCGATGAATATCCCTGGTCTGGTGATTATTTTATTGATGTGCCCATACAATTGACAGCCCTGCCTGGCGCAGGCTACCGATTTGCCGGCTGGAGTGGTTTATCATCGAAGGACTCTACAAATCAGCAAGTTTCTATTCGTTTACCAGATGTGTATTTATTAAGAGCAAACTTTGAAAAAAGTGAAGAATTGTTTTCTGTTATTATTAATGAAATAAATTACAACTCATCAAATGACTTTGATCCCGAAGACTGGATAGAATTATATAATTCGGGAAGCAGCTCTATTGATATGTCCAACTGGATATTTCGGGACAATGAAAAATCGCATAAATTCACGTTTCCTCCCAATACAATTATTCCTGCCGACGGTTATCTCGTTTTATGCAGGGATTTATCTGCATTTCGCAAATTTTTCCCGAGTGTCAAAAATGCCATCGGGGATTTTAATTTTGGTCTTGCCAGTGATCAGGAAATAGTGTGTCTTTTTGACCGTTCCGGGAATGCCATCGATTCAGTTGCATTTACAAATCTTCCACCCTGGCCGCTACAACCGAATGGCGCCGGCTCGACACTCTCTCTAAAGGCGCCCTATCTGGATAATGCTATGGCACAGAACTGGGGGCCTTCAATCGGATATGGGACTCCAGGTGCTGCAAACAAGTTGTCATCTGACGTTGATGAAAATCAAAACAATTTACCCAAAGAAATCTCACTCTATCAAAATTATCCCAATCCATTTAATGCCATCACCAAAATACCCTATGCTGTTTCAGAAACAGCGTGGGTGGATGTTTCTATTTATAATATAAATGGAAGAATGGTGGCAACATGCGAAAGCCAAACAAGAACGCCTGGAACTTATATTGTAATCTTTGACGCATCTCGTTTCGCCAGCGGACTTTATTTTTACAGACTCACAGTCGGGTCAGTAAAAATAATAAAGAAAATGATGGTGCTTGAATAAAGTTAATTTTGGAGGCAGATATGGCGCCCTTTTCGCGTCGCTCCTGGATGAAAAAATCAATCGCGTTGACAGCAGCCGGTTCAACTTTTACTTCCAGTATTCTGCTGCCCTCAACAGCTTTTGCAGCAAGACAGGGGAAATTTAACTGGTTTGAATGGAGACCTTAATTAAAGGGAGTAAAGAATGAATCCTATCATCCTCACCAAAGCTCCACGCAGAGTTCTCAGAACACTCTGGATCCAATCCATCCTCGGCATCGCCTGGTTGTCAGGCGCGCCGGCGACCGCCGCCAGCTCCTATGTCACGAACGCCGAGGAGTGCCAGCTCATCGAGCAGGCGCTGCCGGAAAAAGCGACTGTCCAGCCCGCCAAGCCGCGCCGGCTGCTGATCTTCTCACGCAACGTCGGCTACGGCGGACATCGCCCCTCCAGAGCGCACGCCTGCGAGGCATTTACGCTCATGGGCCGAAAGACCGGTGCGTTTGAAACAACCGTCAGTGAAGATCCCGCCGTCTTTGAGCGCGAATCGCTCCAGCAATTCGATGCCGTGTTTCTGAATAACACCATCGGCAATACTTTCGCCGATCCCCGGTTGCGGCAGAACCTTCTGGAGTTTGTCACCGGCGGCGGCGGACTCATGGGCGTCCACGGAACCTCCATCGCTTTTATGGACTGGCAATGGCCACCCATCGAGGATTGGCCGGAGTTTGGCAATATGATCGGTGCTCGCGGCGCCTACCATCGAGACGACAAGGAGCAGGTGTGGGTCAAAATCGACGAGCCGGATCATCCCCTGAATCGAGCGTTTGGCGGACAAGGCTTCGAGAGATGTGACGAGTTCTTTCGATTTCATACCCCCTACTCCCGCCAGCTCGACCGCGTGTTGTTGAGTATGGACGTCGCCAAGACAGATCTTTCGGGCTTCAAGCCGGACGAGCACCTCATGCGCCAAGACAATGATTACGCGGTCGCCTGGATACGCAACTACGGACGCGGTCGGGTCTTCTACTGCTCCCTGTCCCATAGCGACAGTGTCTTCCGGGATTCCACAATGCTGCAGTTCTATCTCGACGCAGCTCAGTTCGTTCTCGGGGACTTGCATGTGCCCACGACGCCCAGTGCAAAGCTTTCGCCCGCCATACTCGCGCAGGAGAAGCTCGGCTGGCGGCTGGGTATCGAGGCCTACACGTTTCACAAGTTCACCTTCTTTGAGACCATCGAGAAGACGGCCGAGCTCGGCCTGCCTTACATCGGCGGTCTGAGCTTCATGCAGCGCGTCAGCGAAGACATTCCCAAGAACTTCGATCAGTATCTGTCGGACGACGAGCTGCGGCATATTCGGCTCAAAATGGACTCCGGCGGGGTGCGGCTGCTGACCTACTACGCCCAGGACATTCCCGGCGACGAGGCTGGATGCCGAAAGTTGTTCGAGTTCGGACGCAAGATGGGCTTTGAAACCTTCATGTGCGAGCCCAAACCAGAGCAACTCGACCTGCTCGACAAGCTGGCCAACGAATACGGCATCAACGTCGCCATCCACAATCACGGCCAGAACATCTCCCCGCTCTACTGGCGTCCCGAAGGCGTGCTCAAGGCCTGCGAAGGCCGGAGCAAACGCATCGGTGCCGCGCCCGACCTTGGCTACTGGCTGCGCTCAGGGATTGATCCGGTTGAGGCTGCACGCATGTTGAAAGACCGCATCATCACCGTTCAGATGCACGACCTGCATGAGCCGGGCGGCAATGGCCACGACGTGCCGTGGGGCACGGGCATTGGCAAATCGGAGGAGTTCTTCCGCGAACTGCATCGTCAAAACATCAAGCCGACGATGATCGGCCTGGAATACTCGTATGACTGGTTTGAATCCATGCCCAATATCGCCAAGTGCATCGAGTTCTTCAACACAACCACTCTCAAACTCGCTGCGGAAACACCGATTCCGCCGGTCCCGGCCACCTCTGCGGAAACCGTGCAGGACGCGGATGGGAATATCTATCACACGGTGAAGATTGGTAATCAGGTATGGACAGTCGAGAACCTCAGGACAACCAAGTTCAATGACGGCACGCCGATTCCCAACGTAACCGATGATGCCGGATGGAAGAGCCTTATCACTCCAGG
>RPQV01000573.1 GCA_003818595.1 Calditrichota bacterium | reverse complement strand
TTGGTGTGCTGGGTGACCGGTTCGGAGAAATCACCGCCCGGCGGCGATACTGCGCCAATCAACGTGACCGAACCGGCTTTGCCGCACAGTGTCTCCATGAATCCCGCCCGCTCATAAAACTCGGCAATGCGGGTGGGCAGATAAGCGGGAAAACCCTCTTCCGCCGGCATCTCTTCCATACGTCCCGACAATTCCCTCAGCGCTTCGGCCCAACGCGAGGTTGAATCCGCCATCACCGCCACATGATATCCCTGGTCTCTAAAATATTCCGCCAACGTCACGCCGGTATAAATACTGGCTTCCCGAGCCGATACCGGAACATTGGACGTATTGGCAATCAGAATGGTGCGTTCCATCAGGCTTCTTCCGGTGCGCGGATCGACAAGTTTGGGAAAATCATTGAGAACGTCAGTCATCTCATTACCCCGCTCACCACAGCCGATGTAGACAATGATATCGGCGTCGCACCATTTGGCCACGGCGTGCTGGGTCATGGTCTTTCCCGTGCCAAATCCTCCCGGTATGGCGACGGTTCCGCCTTTGGCAACTGGAAACAAAGTGTCGATCACTCGCTGTCCGGTGATCAGGGGTATATCCAATGGAGAACGCCCTTTCACCGGTCGCGGACGACGTATCGGCCATTTCTGCGCCATGCGCAGGGTGTAAACCGTGTTATCGCCCTTAATTTCTCCAATGGGTTCATTAACCGTATAATGCCCTGCAGGAGCGATGGAGACGAGCGTCCCCTGTAGGTACGGGGGCACGAGAATCTGATGGTGAAAAAGCTCCGTCTCTTTCACCGTACCGACGATCATTCCGCCCAAAATTGACGTTCCTGCGGAAACGAGAGGCTCGAAGAACCATTTCTTCTCCTGATCAATGGGAGGCGCCATGACGCCCCGATCTAAAAAGTCGCCGCTCATTTTGAGTAATTCCGTTAATGGCCGCAAAATGCCGTCATAAATAGTGCCGATGAGTCCGGGACCGAGTTCTGCAGATAATGGCGCACCACTTCCATATACAGGCTCTCCCGGTTTCACACCGGTGGTATCTTCATAGACCTGTATGATCGCTTTGCCCTTTTCCAGCTTGACCAATTCGCCGATGAGCTTGTTGTCGCCGACTGCGACCAATTCGAGCATCATCGCATCGGTGATGCCGATGGCCTCAACTACCGGTCCATTAACTCGGAAAATGGATCCAATAATACGTTCTCTTTTTTCGCTGCCGTCGTGTGCGTGATTACTCATTGAAAATATCCTTCAGTACAATCGCCTGTATGGTATCTATATGTCTGTCGATACGGTTTTCCAATAGATTATTATAGCCCGTTTTGCCATTCTTTGACTCTAACACGATGCCGAGTCCTTTGGTGATTACATCCGGCGCCAGGGTGAAGGTCACATCTTTTCCCGTCAGTTCTCGATATCGATTTGCCGCCTGGTCAAGAAAAGCATCATCGATAAAAGGCCGACATGAGGCAGCAGCCCTGAGAACAGGGTCGCTCTCCGCCAGTCCAAGTGCCGCCTCCACGGTCCATCCCATAATCATTTCTTTGAACTCGGGTTGAGACAAGAATGCATCGAATTTTTCTTTCACCCGGTCGACAACGTGATTCACAATTTCCGCTTTGAGCGCGAGCAGCTGTTTTCTTTTTAAAGACTCTATTTTCCGCATTCCATTCTGAGTGATGACATGCACCTGTTGATTTTCTTTAGCGTCATTATCCGCCCTGATTTTCTTTATCTGTTCATCGGTGTTCTTTCTCCGCTCTTCAACAACATGATAAGCGCTGTCCAATATTTTCTGAGCTTCATCGTGCGCTTCTTTTTTTATGCTGTCAATCAGAACGGTTTCCTGACTGGATATGGTCATAATATCTGCCCTGTAAGTTAGAGTTTCACACCGATCGCTTCATTGACAATCTGGCGTATTCCGGGTTTCGTTCCCAATTTACCCGTTCGGTCCCCTATTTCGACAATCAGGGGAAATTGGTAGGTAAAAAGATATGCATCGACGAGCGGGCGGATGAATTCAGCAATCTTTTCTGTGATAATGATGATGCCGACTTCTTTATCCTGAAGCGCCTCTTTGAGAGACGCTTCAGCTTCAGCGGCATTTTTGACGACAAAGCCTTTGACGCCGACCAGACCGAATCCTAAAACAGTATCTTCATCACCGATGACAAAATATTTCATGCAAGATATATCCTCATGTGCAATGGTTGCGGAATGTTGCCGCGCTTTTTACCGCAGAGCGATTAGACTTTTCCAAGTATCATCAGTGCGGTGATAAAGCCAAAGACAACGAGACCTTCGGCGAGGGCGATAAAAATGAGCGCCTGACCGCCGATTTCGGGTTTTTCGGCCACTGCGCCCATCGCAGCAGCGCCGACATGAGATATGGCAAAACCGGCCGCCAGGGCGCCCGCTGCGAATGCAAAAGCAGCCGCGATGAGTGCAAATTTTGATACGCCGGCCTGGTCTTTTGACATGGGTATGGTTTGTGAACTTTCGGCCAGAGTGCGGTCTTCGTTAGCCGTGGTGACATCGGTGGAAAAAACAGCGCCTGTGATGCACAGGAGAGCGGCCAGCACAATCAGACTGGTCTTGATGTTCGCTCTTAATTTTTCCACTGCCGAGGTTTGGTTCATACTTTTCTTCATCCTTTACTCCTGCTAAAAGTGTAAACTGGGTATTTTATTTTGAACTGCGTGGTCATCGTACATCAATCCTTGGATGAATAGGAAATCGGCTTGTAGCGATAGCCCGTTTCCTGAAAAAACTTGGAAAAGAATTCATAATAATTAAGACGCAGAGACTGAATGCCGGCCGAAAGACCTTCAAGCAGGACAACAAGAACGTTGCCCAGAATCAGAATCAAATAGGACCATAAACCCATAGTTCCGTCGCGCGCAGCCATCATTGCCATTTGATAAAAAGCGATCATCAAACTCACGTGTGCGATGCCGAGTCCGGCAACTCGCATAAAGGAAAGTGTATTGGCTAAAAAACCGCTGAATATTTCCAGCATTTCAACAATCCATTCCATCAAGATGTCGATCAAGGTGTAAAAAGAAAACGAATGCTTTTTATCAGCCTTTCTGTCCGGGAAAACGGCCGCAACGACCGGCTTGAGAAAGAATAAAAGCGCGGGAAGGATGATCATGAGAAATATAAACCGATCATTCGGCATTGATTTATAGTCAGACGCCGCAAAATAAAAAGCAGTATAGACACCGGACGCATACATCCAGCCGCCGAGCAATCCA
>RPQV01000572.1 GCA_003818595.1 Calditrichota bacterium | reverse complement strand
TACTCCCTCGGCAACCTCGCCTGCGCCTCTTTGGCCGTAACCGTCACCATCTCATATGCATGCGCCGACACCGCAGCGACAAAGATGATTTCGACGATGAATATAAATCCCAACGCCAGCATGTTGTGCTTGAGATGCTGCGAACCGAATGCCTTGAAAAGAAGAGGAACGGTAAAGATACCGATGATCGTAGAAATGGTGATGCTGAAAGTGAGTTCCTTTCGGTTGTAATAGCCGCCGGAAAAACGATAGCCGATGAAGATGATCAATAGTCCGACGACCAAGGCGATCAGGCACAAGGTGGTGGGAAAGTTGACCACCATTTCAATCAGACGGTCACCGCCGGTTGGGGTAGTAGAATCAGCAATCATGGAATTCTGCACATTCATTGTTCATCCCTTTTCGGTATGTTGATGATTCTTTGCTTTTTCCAGGTTGTATTTTGCATACAACGGGATATAGGAGGTTTTCAAACCAAAGGTCTCAAAAATGCTGGTGATGGCGAGAGTGAGAAACAGAATAGAGATGACAATCGAAAACGCCAGTTCGAATCCGGAAAACCACCAAATGAGCGCATTTTTGTCATTAGGCGTCGGCGCATCTCCTCCCAAGGTGGTTAAGACATCAAGACTGTAAAAGATATGCCAGGGCAATCCGGCATCCCAACCGATCTTCATAAAAGCGGAAGGGTTTACGGAAACGCGGTTGATCAAAGCATAAATCTCGGCAAAGCCCACAATAAAAATGGTCATTGCCAACAATATGCGAAACGAAAGATCGAGCATAAGATATTTGACCTCATAGGAGAGATCAATCAGCATATCCATCTCCAGTTTGGCGGCAGTCTCTTCGCTGTTGGGTGGATTCCGGCGTATCAATTTCAGCCTTCCGCTGGTATACCAGTCATCGATATCTGTAAAGCTGTCCAGCCTCTTGAAACAATAGGCAAGAAAATCAATCAAGATGATTAAAATAATGATAACCAAAAGGGTGACTGGAATGTAAAAAGTTAACAAAGGACAAAGAGCCAATGGTTCATGTGTAAGCCAAAGGAAATTCCTCCTCTCTGGTGCACGACCAACAAGATCGATTAAAATCCAGTAAACCACCAATATGGCGAGGGACATAAAGCTCCAGAAATTTTTACCGAACCGTTTATGCCATTTATCAAGAATCAAAATAGCAAGAGTTGAAGGTGACATATTATTTGCTCCCGCCTGTCATACTGTTCATCATTTCAATTGTGAGACGCCACCTACCATAGCGTATTCTCGGCATAAATTAATTTGTCAATGCCCGTTCAATTGCCTGGACTAGTTCCTTGTTATCAATCGGCTTTTCAAAAACTTTGTACAGTTTAAATTTATGTGACAGCGTCATTTTAATTTCTTCTTTGGGGGCAATACCCGAAACAATGATCACCGGCGTTTTTTGATTCAAACGATTGTGAGATTTTGCTCGCAGGAATACCAATCCCCCCTCACGCCCTGCAGGCGGTACGCTCATATCCAAAACGATTAAATCATACTGGTGATGGCGAATAGCAAAAATGGCATCATCTGTGGTTCTCGCCTCGTTAATTTGATAATTTTTATCTTTCAATACATCCGCCCATACTTCTCTCACTTCCGCATCATCCTCAACAATCAGTATCCTTCCCCGGTCATGAGACATGTTTCCTCCTTTTAGACGATGTGTTCAGATTCCCTCCGTTGACATGATACGGAAGAACCATCACAAATCTTGCACCCTGAAAAAAGCGACTGTCATAAAAAATTCGCCCGCCATGCGCATCGCAGATCAGCTGGACATAGGGCAAACCAAGCCCGATTCCGGCCATATTCTCCACGACCTGTTCTGTCGTATAGTATTTTGAAAAGATTTTTTTCTGTTCATTTTTGGGAATGGGTTCGCCTAAATTTTGAATGATAATCCCCACGTTTCGTTTTTTCAATTTCAAGATGATGGTTATCGCCGTGCCTTCCTTTCCATGTTTGATGGCATTGTCGATGAGATTGGCAACAGCATCATAAATCAGCTCTTTATCCCAAGTTACACTGATATCGCTTCCTATAACGGCTTCAATATGAAGATGTTTGTCCTTCGCATAGACCTCATAAGTCGGCAGGATTGAATTGATGAGCTCATTCAGGCAAAATTCTGCCGGATTCAATCGAATGGGACTGACCTCTGCTTTGGAAAGCTGCAGCATGGTGTTGATCACGGTCCGCAAGCGCGTGAATCCATCCAACAATATCCGCCAAGATCGTTCATTACTCCCGTCACTTTTGTCATAGAGTAGTTGAGCACGCGAGATCAATGGTTGGATGCGATTCTTTAGGGTATGCGAATAATCCTCAATAATCTCAACTCGATTTTTTTGCAGCTTGCTCATTTCACCTAATAATCGACCATGATCAATGGCAATGGCGATCTGCCCGGCCAGAGCCTGAAAGGCAACAAGGTCGTCATTGTCAAAATCATAATTACCAAAGTTGTCAGAACGCATTTTATTGGTCAACCGTATAATGCCGATATAATCAGACTCGGACTGCAATAGGGCAAACATGCAATTGCGAAGCGGTTCTTTCAGTAGTTTGGCAAAATAATCGGTGCTCTCCAAATAAATGGTACCGTGCGTTCTCCCGCTTATTTCATCGATAATAAGCTCTTGTAAGTCATTATAATAGCAGTCCTTCTTCTGCTCAAAAACTCGACCGGTCAGGCTGCCGCTACCGATTTTAAAATTTTCCTCAAAACCCAGATTATATCCATACCGGCCATCGACGGTTTTATAATAAGAGATTTGTCGTGTTAACAATTTCAGTTCTTCTGTTTCATTAAGGAGAAATATGCTGCAGTGGGCTACATCCATGGCATGGCAGACCTCTCTCACCGCCTGTTTAAGAATGTCTTTGATTGTGCTGAATCGAGATATCCGTCGTGCGATCTTAATTATAGCTTTCTGAGTCTTTTCACTTAATTTTGCCCGCTGTTGAGCATTGTAAATCGCCTGTCCGGCACTCATGGCATAATAGTGGAGAATTTCGATGTCATAACTCCAGAGAATTGTTTCGGGTTTGGGATCAGCGGAAACTTTGGCAATGACTTGCCCATTCGCTAAAATAGGGATTTCCACCCAGCGCTTTTTCTCTAAAATAGAATTGTTCTGAACAAGTTCTTCTCCGACCTTATATATGAATTCATAGGTTTTCGAGCGCGTCGGCTTGCGGGCTTTTTGATGATCATCTACTCGGAAAAGCAGGGGCTT
>RPQV01000571.1 GCA_003818595.1 Calditrichota bacterium | reverse complement strand
CTGCTGCAGAAGTTTAGTGAACTCGTCCAATGTCAGATCAAGAACCTGCAGAACGCCGACAGTGGGTACATAAACTTGCCCATCGATGCTGACAAAAATCTGAAATTGTTCCTGCGCCTTGCCGCCTAAATAGAGAGTGAGCCCATCACCGGGACCGAGCCGGTAATCAAAAGGCAGCATCCCGCCGCCGAGCATTTCAGCCGATGGCGCGCGCGCAATAAAGAGCTGATTTCCGTAGCGCGTCAAGGGTGAGATGACCGCATTTTGCGGAGAGGCTGGCGCAGAGGAGGCTTTCGCGGGCGTGAGAACGCGTTGGACAGACTGTCCTTCAGGAACCTGAGTGTGTCCTGAATGAGACACCATCAGCACGATTATAGTGCAAAGCAAACCAACTAATAGAGTTCGCATACAAGGATCATCCTGTTGCCATTTTCTAAAATTTAGCAAACAAATGCCTATTAATCAATAACTTCTTATGCTGTCTGCAGTGATCCGCAAAGGCCGTCAAGGCTTTCACAGCGGCGGGATGGTTGCAACTCATTGCGTTGCACACTGAGCATATGGTGGGTATCGTTGCAAGCTTGGTGCCGGCAGCATCGAGGGAAAGCGTTCAGCGCATCAACACCATGGGACGGCACATGCGGATGTTTTTTGATTGGAGCACCCCCAAATAGGTTCCGGATGCCAAGGGTTGACCCTGTTGATCCAATCCATCCCATATCGAATGATGGATACCCGCGATGAAAGAATCACTTTCCAGAATTCGGACTTTTTGACCCAAGCTATTGAAAATTGAAAGAGTGATTTCCGCTTCCTCGGGAAGCCAAAATGTCAACACGGTTTGAGCATTAAAGGGATTGGGATAATTGGATTTCAAATCATAGTATTGGGGAGGTGGTGGAGTATCAGTTCCCGACGTCATAGCTTCGTTGGAAAACGCGCTTTCGTTCCCCCAATAGTCGATGGCTTTGACGGCAAAGTAATACTTGACCTGATCGTTAAGGTCAGTCACCGTATAGAAGGTTGAAACGCCGACGCTTATAGAGTCTGTGTACTGTCCTGTTGCCAATCCCCAGAACAATCGATATCCGCGTATTTCGTCCTCAACCGGTTCCCATGTCAGGGTCACATCTCGGGCGCTGACACATAAAGTCAACGCCGAGAATAAAAATAGAAATGAATATATCCTCATCACCACACGAATCGAGATGCCCATACTTCAGCTGTGCTTTCTCCACCCATCGTGCGTAATACTATGCTGTGCGATTTTGTAATTCAAGGCCCGCGGTGAAATGCCGAGCAGATCGGCAGCTTCCTTTTGTACCCATTTGGTACGCCGCAAGGCGGCGATGATGGCTTCCCGCTCCAATTCCTGCAGATTAAGGGTTCGGAAACTGGTGCCTTCGCGCTCCTGGCTTCGTCGCTCCCTACCGCCCGCAGCAAAATAATCTTTACCGGACATCGACAGGGCGCCGGCGCCGATTTTTTGACCTTCGCCGGCGATCAGAATGGCTCGTTCTACAATATTGCGCAATTCGCGAATATTTCCCGGCCAAGAGTGACGAATGAGCACATTCAACGCTTCATCGTTAAAGGGACCAACCTCTTTTTTAATCTCGGCAGAAAATTTTCGCCGAAAATACTCCACCAATAAAGGAATATCCTCTTGACGCTCACGCAAGGGCGGAAGATGTATCGAGACAACATTCAAACGATAATACAAATCAGCGCGAAAGTTGCTTTTTTCCATTTCCTCCCAGAGATCTTTATTGGTCGCTGCGATGACGCGGACATCGACCAGCAGATCCTTGTTGCCTCCCACCCGCGTAAAACTCTGTTCCTGCAGCACGCGCAAGATTTTTGCCTGGGTCGAAGCGTGCATATCTCCAATCTCATCCAGGAAAAGAGTTCCGGCGTCAGCCTGTTCGAACTTGCCGGTATGTCGTTGTATGGCGCCGGTGAAGGCGCCCTTCTCATGACCAAACAATTCGCTTTCCAACAACTGCTCGTGCAGGGCTGCACAATTGACGGCAACGAATGGTTTTTCATGGCGCAAACTTAATGACCAGATTGATCGAGCAATCAATTCTTTGCCTGTACCAGTTTCGCCGTGAATGAGCACCGAGGCATTGCTCTGTGCAATTTTTTTGATCAGCGAATATACATTTCGAATTTCCTGATTGAGGCTGATCTTTGGATAGTTGAGCTCAAATCCCGACAGACCGCCGTTCTCGGCATGTACTTGGTCAAGGATATCAGCATCTTCCCCAGTCTGCAAAAGAGAATCAGCTGCTTGATTCGACATTTGGGCTTGTTACCTCCAATTTGGCATCTGTTTAGGCATTATGTATCGATCAAAAATCAAGAAAATAATATACAAAATTTAATTACGCATTACAATACTTTCTAGTTTACGCAATTGCGCAAATACATCTTGAACCGCTCTTCCAGTTGCTGAATATTCAGAACGTCGCTCACCTCAAAAGGAAGTTTTGGCGCCATCTCAGCGAGCGCTGCGTACAACGCCGGTCTCTCCAGATCAGCCTGATTTATTAATGCGGTATTATTGAACAATTCCTGCGGCATGCCGTCAAACAGAATAGCGCCTTTATTCATCACCACAACCCGATCGGCCACTTCGGCGACAAAATCCATATTGTGAGTGATCACCACGACGCCTTGGCCTTCTGCCTGCAATCGCCTGATGATGGATACAAAACGACGAACGCCGCGAGGATCGAGACCTGCCGTGGGCTCGTCAAACACCAACAGTTTGGGCTGCATGGCCAAAACTCCGGCGATGGCGACGCGCCGTTTTTCTCCCTCGCTTAACCGAAAAGGCGAACGTTCCAGAAACAATTCAGGGGCTAGATCAACCGCATTCATCGCTGCCTGTACCCGCTGTCGTATCTCTTCGACCGGCAACATGGCGTTTTTGGGTCCAAAAGCGATATCTTTTTCCACGGTCTCTTCGAAAAGCTGCGCCTCCGGGAACTGAAACACCAGCCCAATCGCCCGGCGCACCATCTGTTGTTTAAAATGTCGATTCCAAATATCCTGGCCGCGAAAAAAGACCTGACCTGCTGTCGGGCGAAGCAATCCGGTGAAATGCTGAATGAGGGTGGTTTTGCCGGAACCGCTGGGTCCGACAATGGCTGTGCACTCTATTCCGCCCAGCTGGAGTGAAATATCGCTGAGCGCAGGCTGCGGCGAGGCGCCCACACCTTCGTAGCGGAAAAAAACGTGCTGCAATTCGATCAGTGGTTCACTCATG
>RPQV01000570.1 GCA_003818595.1 Calditrichota bacterium | reverse complement strand
GCAATTCGACGGCGCGGAGCGCCGAAGAAAGGATTCCCACGCGGAGCGTGGGAACCAGGGTAAATCGGGCTTCGACTCCGCTCAGCCACCGAGGAAGAAGTTTTCACATAGTCTGACAGCTTGGGACGCAGAATAAAATAGGAATCAAAGGTGGAAAGTACTTTTGATACAGTTCCGCAGAATAAATCCATAAATATAAAGAATCATCTCATGAATAAAATCTTGACAAAAATAGTGGCACTTTTCTTTTTTCTTCTTTGCTCGCTTCCTCTGCATGCCGGAGAACCTGCCTCAACCCATAGAGATCAAAGCGATCGCGGGTGCACTTTTGAGTTTGGCGAAGATTCGAACTTGATTTGTGTGGGGGATGCCGCTGAATATGTCCCGCATGCGCAGCTGGATAAAATCGATGCTTGGCAACCGGCCTGGGATCAGGCGCAGCTTCAGGAGACGGTCGAGATGGATTTTTATCTCCCGCCGCAGAGTGAGGCGGTCATTCATTTGGATTTGGCTGCCGGCGCGCTTAATCTGATACGACCGGAGCCGGAATTTTCCTTTTCCGCCGAGGTTCAGGCGGCCATCGCCAAAGCGCCGCAGTGGCTGGAAAACGATCTGACCACCCTCTTTTCGCATCTGTTGCCCGAACAGCGCAGCCGGTGGGCTGACGCCATTCTCGCAGCGACGGATCCTTATATCGATGAAATTGCGTTTTGCATCGCTCATTTGTCCCCCGAGTATCTCGTCTCCCCGTTTGCATCGATTCAACTTCTGGTCGATAACGCCCGGCTCATTTATGAAAACGACAAATTGCTCGATTACGTGCAGGTCATTGATGTCGGCACTTCATCGACCGACCAGAATTATTATTCAACCACCCTGTACCGTACAGCTTATGCCCTCGATACGCTGGAGGTCGAGGCGCCGAGGGATATTTATTATTGGTATGTTGTCCATCCCAAGATTTCGGACGAAATACCGGCTTATATTGATCCCGACCGAGTGGAAGACAATCGGTCGCACCGCAACAATATCACCGCCAAGGAGCAGGGCTATTTCTGGCGGGATTTTCTTTTTAATTACAGCGATCCGGGATATGCGCGACTGAAGGATCTGCTCAAGGGAAAGGTCATTGTCTGGAATAAATTCGATCCGCGCAACCAGAGCCGACATGCCATGGAAACCTTGAATCGATGGATGGACAGTTCCATGAAATTCGATTCAAACGAGGAGCGGCCGCACCAACCGGTGCGCATCTACCGCAAGCATATGGGACGGTGCGGAGAAAACAGCGATATGCGCGTAGCCGTAGCCCGCGCCGCATTGATCCCTGCGGTGAGCGTCGCTTCCTATTCGACCGACCATGTTTGGAATGAGTTCTGGGACGAAGAATGGATTCACTGGGATGGCGCGATCAATGATCCCTATATGTACGTTAATTCATGGGGTAAACAGTTCGGATCGGTCTTTCGCTGGAAGAGCGATGGCTCCCTGATCCCGGTGACCCATCGATATACCAAAAGCACTTCCATTTTACACATTTATGTGCTGGATCGGGAGGAGAGACCCATCGATGGCGCTACAGTCGTTCTCTACACCACCGGACTGGATGGGACCCAATGGTTCGATACCTATGGGGTGACCGATGTGCAGGGGAAGGTGACATTTGTGGTGGGAACCGATCGGCCCTATTATGCGAGCATGAGCTGCGATTATGGCAATGTCCCCCAGGCTGCGGGCGAGACCGTCAGAGTGATCGGCGACAGTCGTCCCGGCATAGAATATCAGAGAGCACTGACCGTTCAGGCGGAAAAGCCGGAACGGCGCTATCAGGAAGCTGCAGCGCCGGCTTTTTCGGATCACTCTTTTTATTTCAGGTTTGATTTCCAGGCGCCGATGCAAATCACTGCCGGCAGTGATATTTTTGATGATCTCGACCAAAATGCAACCCAGTTCGTCTCCCAAAAACCCGGCAAAATCAATTACTGTTTTTTGGATGCGGTCAACTATGACCGGTTGCTTAACAACGGGGAGGCGTCAGGATTCAACATCATGACCCAGCAGGATGGTGGTGCGGTGAGTTTCGAGGTTGGCGGCGGCTCCGATTGGTATTTCATCCTGGATAATTCGAGTTCACTGCACACCCTGCAACACATTATCGGCTTGGCCAGTTTGTATGCCGAATCTGATCCCACTGTTCCCAAGGTCTTTGCCTTACCGTGTCACCCGAATCCGCTGAATCCCTATGCCGGCGAGGCCGTTTTCTCCTATCAACTGCCGCAAAAGACGGCCACGGAACTCTCCATCTATAATATTCTGGGGCAACGAGTGCGGACCTTGATCAATCAGGAACAATATGCGGGTTCCTTCCAAGTCAGTTGGGATGGTCGGGATGGGAATGGCCAAATCGTTCCCGCCGGCCTTTATGTCTATCGCATCAAAACCGCCATCGGCGAATCGTCGCAAAAACTATTGGTGATTCATTAGTCTTGCTCCAATCGATGCACTCAGGCGTCCTTGCGCGAGGGTGTTTTCTTTGTTGTTCTTTTACGTGCATATAGAGTATTTATTGATATTGATGATGTGAAAAGATTGTGGTTACAAAATAAGGTGGAGAGCTGTATGAAAAAGAGTTTATTGCTCCCGATCATGTGTTGTAGTCTGCTGTATGCTCAGAGCCTGCATGCAGGCAACAGGCCGTATCGTGTCGGCACGACGGCAGCAAATTTTTTGGAAATGGGCATCGGCAGCGCGGCCAATGCCATGGGGGAGGCCTATACCAGTGTCACTCGTGATTTGTCCAGCATTTATTGGAATCCATCCGGTTTGGGTTACATGGAAAAGAACGAAGTGTTCTTTATGTATCAGCCGTGGATCGCGGATATCAACGTCGGCTTTGTCGGTGCGGCGCTGGTATTGCCGAGGATTGGCGTGATCGGCTTGAGCGTCACCAATATGGATTATGGGAGAACCGAGGTGACCTCCATGCTCATGCAGGATGGGACGGGCGAGACGTTCGCTGCCAGTGAATATGCTTTTACGGCTTCTTATGCCAGGCGTCTGGCCCAGTGGTTCTCATTCGGCGCCTCGGCGAAATGGGTCTCTTCGGGCATCTGGCATATGAAGGCCAATGCTCTGGCCCTCGATCTCGGCGTCATGGTGAACACTCACTTTTTTTCCTTCAGCGGCGAACGGGAAGACGGCATGACCATCGGCATGTCGATCTCAAATTACGGGACCAAGCTGGCCTATGACGGCATTGATCTGTTGCGGCCGATTGATATTCTT
>RPQV01000569.1 GCA_003818595.1 Calditrichota bacterium | reverse complement strand
AGTTGTTGGACAAGAAGTAATCTCGGTTCCGGCAGGAGATTTTTATTGTTACAAAATACAATGGCGCCACGACACAAATCAAGATTCCGAATGGGATGAACATATCGTCTTTTATGATTATGTTTGCAGCCAGGGACTGATTAAAAGATCAGTCACCATTAAAGATTCACAAATTAACGGCGAAACTGGAGAGCCTCTGGGGCTGGCGGATTTTAACCGGGAATCAGTTTTAATGAGATTTCGCTTGTAATGAGGGATCCAATAATTTTTACAGCTGACCGGCAACGCCGGTCTTTGTCAAGTTTTTGAAAAGTCAGAATCTTTTTTCATCGTGACGGTTTTCTCTGATACGCTGCCGGCAGGTGAAAGCCTTGATGTCATCAAACGTGAATCATGAAAACATTCAAAAGAGCTGAAATATGATGCAAATATTTTTATGCAGAAATTTGATCCTAATAATCGTCTTGATCACCAGCAAGTTGGCATTAACTCAGGACATGCCATTCCCCACAGCGGAGGTTATCGCAAATGCCCAGGTTGGGCAACTCATACTCAATCCGGATACTCTGAAAGGTTATAGCATTGATTACGGTATCCTTGTCGTTGCCGAGAGCAATACAAAGGATTCCAGGAGGATTGAATTGCCGGTGGTACGAATTCATTCGAAAAGCCATTCACCTCAATATCCGGTTTTCCATTTTGAAGGCGGTCCCGGTCTCCCAAATATTAAAATCACCCTACCGGATTCGATTCTGGAAAATCATGATTATGTCCGCGTTGGCTACCGAGGGAGGGACGGTTCACCATCTCTGGACATGCCCGAAATCAACCGGGCCTTGAAAGAAACTCCCAATATACTTCATCACGAAGGCTTGATCGCTCTTGGAAACAAGGTTGATTTAATCGTTCAGGATTTTCAAAAGCATAACAAAATCGATTTGAGGGAATATAATGTAATCAACGTGGTTGACGACATGGAACAAGCCCGAAAAGCAATGGGTTATGAACATATCAATATAACGGCATACAGTTTCGGGGGAGCCATTGCCTATAGCTATTGTGTGCGGTATCCCGAAAGTATTCACCGAGTCATGTATACGGAAGGTGCCTTCCCCTTCTATGTCGGAATGGCGAAGCCTTCTGATATCGACGCAGCCATTAATGATCAGAATGAATTGTGGAAAAAAAATCCGGAAAACCAACTCAGGTCGCCGGATATCATCCAGACCATACGGAACGTATTGAAAACCCTTCCCAGGGATTGGAATGGCGTCACCATTGATCACGACGTCATCCGGTTTATGACATGGGGCAGTCTTAATACAAGGGAGATGACTGCTCAATGTTTTAATGCCTATGTCGCCGCCGAAAATGGCGATTACAACGGTCTGGCCGCATTGCAGCAATTTTATGGAACGATTGTTGACCTTTTCAACTGGGGTGACATGTTATCCAAAACGTTTTCGACGGATACTGGCGAAATCAGGGATTTCGAAGCCCTGTTGAATCAGGAAAGTTCGATTATCGGATCTCCACTCTCTTTGCTGGGATGGGGCTTGCGACAAAATTCTCACTGGCCGGTCAAACGTCTTCCTAAAAAGCACCGGAAATTCAGAGAAATAGGTACAGAGTCTTTGATAATTGTTGGTAAAAAAGAAATGATTCCCGATGTGGAGAAAAATCAAATGCCATATTTTAAAAATGGGCATTTGGTCGCTCATGAAAATGTGGGGCATATGGATTTGGGAAACATAGAGTTCGATGCTACACAGCATATGGAAAAGATGTTTTTCCTTAAAGGTATAATCGATATATCAAAATTTAAAGAGTCCGAAGTTAGATAAACTGATTTTGTTTCTGTATTGTTGGTCACAGAGAGAAGCATAACCCCAAAATGCGCCGGATTTGAACAGCCGATTCTTTTAGACGCTATTTGGGGGATTAGCTGGTTTAGCCGCAGCATCAGGCTTGCCTGATGCTGTTCAAGCCGGTGATTTTGTCGTTATGCAGAAGAATAGGAATCATATTCTATGACAACGCACACCAAGATATCTAACATAGCTCCATGTGGAATGAACTGTCATCTTTGTATTGGATATGTTCGTGACAAGAACAAATGTGACGGTTGCCTGACTCCTAACACCAAATGCAGCAGGAATTGCACATTGCGATTCTGCAACAATCGTAAAGGTAAATACTGTGACCACTCCTGCACTTCCTTCCCTTGCACGCGATTGAAGAACCTTGACAAGAGATATCGAACAAAATATGGAATGAGCATGTTGGATAATCTGGTGGAAATAGAGGAACTAGGAATTAGACAATTCGTCAGAAATGAGAACGCACGCAGGGTGTGCGCAACTTGCGCGGAGCTAATTTGTGTGCATAGACAACAATGCCTAAATTGCGGGACCACAAGAAATGCATAACAAGGCGCTACAGCCGAGCGCATTCTGCGTCGGCTGAGCCTGGATGTTGGAGCCAGAAAAAATCAAAAAGAGAAAAGGATCGACTCGCAAAAGTGCTTTGACTTGTTTCAAAAAGCGCCTGCGATGAAACCGGTAAAATTCTGATGTCGGTTTTGAAAGCAAGGTATGAAAAGCCCAAAATAATCAGTTTAGGCCAGAGCTAAAATAAAATCGTTCAGTATATCATGAAGCTCGGGGATAAGCAAACGATGATGTAATAGAGAAAGCATTTGTCGAAAACTGGATTCGAAATGACAAACAAAAAGATCAACACATGAACACTGTTCGCATGGCTAATCTTATCATTCTGGGTCTCGTCGTACTAGCGGCCATCCGCGGCGGCGCGGCACTGCTGGCAGTGCGCGACGAAATCACAATCCAGTGGCTCGGAGATACTGCAACCACAATCTTCGCCCTTCCAGTTCTCGTAACCTTTGCCGTCGGCGGAACCTCATTGATTGCACTGATCGCCCTCATCATCAAGTCTGCCCGCGGGCCCATTGCAGCCATGGTTCCGGGCACCCTCTTGGCCGTTTTGCTCAGCAGGCAGTCTGCTGCAGTCCGGCGACTCTCAACACAGCAAACACCATAGCGATGTGTTCAAGCCTCGCTGCCGATCACGTGCGTTTTGTAAGGAAGGATATAATGAAGAAACTATTTTTCATGATATTATCTTTTTCACTCGTTACAAACTGCATGCACTCTGGAAGGGCTCAATCAAATGCCGGACAAAAGCAAATAACGGTTGCGGTATATTATTTCCCAAACTATCATCCTGATGATGCCAGGAATGTCATCACCAAGGGTCCAGGATGGT
>RPQV01000568.1 GCA_003818595.1 Calditrichota bacterium | reverse complement strand
TTATTTCCTGCGTTCGTTTAGAATGCAGGCATACAAAGCGAGTTGCTTTTAAAGTTTCCCTATAAACATGCCGCGCCTACGACGCTCCGACCCGGGTGTTTGTTCCTCTCATATCGTAATGCATGAGCTTTGCGGCCATAGGACTCGCTGGGGAGTCGAGATATACCGCAGGCTGGTTGCGTCGGCGCAAGCATGTCGTTATGCCCTGGTCGTGAGCCGTTTAAGATTGATCATCGCCCAAAGATTAAAGCGATGTGAAAATCCCCTAATATTTTATAAGCGATCATATTCCTCTGGTTCGAAATCCGGAACTTGATTCAGCGCTTTAATAAATTTATCTTTACTTGCTCTTTTCTCTCGTTCTTTAATATAATCTTCGGTCATTAATGCCGACAGCTTCTCTGCCAAAGCCAATGTAATAAATTGATTAATTGAAATTTTTTCATTCGCTGCAAGATTCTTTACCTGCTCATGCAGATAATCTGGTATTCTTATGCTTAAAGTACTCATTTTACAATCCTATAATCTCAAGAAATTCTTTTGCTGTTACTGCTTTAATATTAAAACTTTCGATTCCCTTAAAATCTTTCCTGTTATATGTGACAATATAGCGGCTTTCCGAACCTACTGCCAATTCCAGTACCATATCATCTTTCGCGGCAAATTGGTATTCTAAATACTTGTTTTGCAAATCTTCTGCAGCCGACATTGGGCATAAAACTGCATAATCTGTGATAATTATATTTTCAGATGATACTGCTCGATCATCGACAGAAAGGCTTCGGCATTTCCTCTGGCATCATCCAGCGGATGATGGGTGTGCGGAGTTTTCCGTAGATGCTTAAAGTTCTGCAAAGTATCGCCGACCAGGCCTTTGTAAAGCGATCCAAGATTGACGGAGCTGTGGCCAAAGGGATTTCTTCCGATAAAGTGATAAAAGTACCAGTTGACAAACTGCCAGTCAAAGCCGTTATTATCAGAGATGAACTGAGGCCTGCCGCGGCTGTGTGCGGCGATCCACGCGGCAAAGCAGATCATCGAATAATCCGCAGGAATCGGACCATCAGCTTCGACATCGACCATGAAATAACTCATGTAACCTCTGTATGCAAACAAGGATTCTACAGAATTGACGATTGACTGCACATTTATATTGACTCAAGGATCCCCTTGATATAGTATGCCCACACAATGGACAAGGTGCTGGACAGCAATGTGCCGATCAGCACATATTCGGCAAAGTTTTTGTCATCCAGTTCCTTGTAACGGGTGAATCCCTTGGCAGTCAGGATAAAGGCGATGGACGTATAATTGCCGGTGATGACAAAGAAGAAGAACAAGATGCGTTCAATGACGCCGATCACTTTGCCGCGATGGAGTTCCTGCACGTCGACTTTGTCCAGCGCCGCCGGAGGAACGATTTTGGTCCTGGGTTCTGCTTTGATCAATCCCAGGACGTAGCGGATGAGGTTGTTGGCTTCATTCACGAGGATGAGTAGAGCGAACAGATACAATATCACCCGCTTGAATTCGCGTGTCGTCAAGTGCGACAACAGGGCATTGTGGTGAGCGACCGTCTGAATGATCTTGCGAGAAAACTCGTTAAAAAAAATCATCCTGTCAAATAGGCCGAAAAAAAAGCTTCCCGCGGTCATGATCAGCAAAAACTCCAGGATTCTCGCCGACATGACATTATCGGCCTTTTTTTCCAACAGAATCTGCAGCGCATGAATCGTTGACAGAAAAATCATAAACATCGGCAGGCTGCTCCAGGAAATGAGCGGCAGGAGCAGGAGAAGTTCGGTTCCCATGACGATCAAAATGCGCCGGAAACTGTTTGGGCGAAAATTCTCACGCCAATGGGAAAACAGGCGTGGAATGAGCAGGCAGATGATAAAATAGAAAAATTCGAAACTCATTCGACCCCCAGCCTTTTCACCTCTGTTTCCAGGCAGAGAAAATACTCGACAAAATCCCGCAACCGCTGGGTATCGATGATTTTATAGACCCCCCGTTCGGAGATGCGCACTGTCGGGCCAATATTTTTGACCAGCTGCTGATTGAACAATTCGTTAAAGATGGTCAGGGTATTTTTTTTCCAGTCTGACATTAATGAAAATGCCAATTGCAGGCTTTTATTGGCGAGCTCTTTATGGGGAAACGGATCGCCATAGAACTGGATAACGGAGTGATTCAATTTCTTTAACAGAGTCAATCCTTCCCGCGCCTCATAAAAAGCCGGACCATCCATGCCGATCGATTTTTCTCGATTGATGTCGGTCGTGATCCCCCCATAGCCGATTGCAAAACGCATTTGTATGGGAAAGACCTTGATGAGTATCGTCAACAGATCTCTCAGCAGCCATTCGCCGTCGCGATAGACAGCCTGAAATTCGTCGCCCAGGGTGATGGTATAGGGAGAGATGATACTCGAAGAAGTCGTGTTGATTTTTTGCAGAGTGACGGCCAATTCCGATTGAAATTGGTTTCGATGGTCGATCTCTTTAGATTTGATGATATCGGCAATGATGGCAATGTATCGCATCTTGTACCGTACCTATTTGGTTCAATTTTTCAATTTTGTACTAAATCGGTTCAATTAATAATCTGTGACAACCGCTTCTCGAAGCAGACGCTGTTTTCGACATTCACGTACTGACCATAGTTTGAAATAGGCATATAGCCGTTTTTCCGGTAGAGAGCAATGGCTTCCGGCTGTCGTTTGCCGGTCTCCAAGATACATTTTTCAAATGAACATTCACCTGCCCAGCGTTCCAATTCAAATAAAATCCTGCCGGCCACGCCCTGTCCGCGAAAGGCGGGCAATACATACATACGTTTAATTTCGGCGACGGCCTGCGCGAATGGTTTGAATGCGCCGCAACCGATGGGGGTATCATCATCAATAGCGATAACCACATGTTGCAGAGTATCAATTTTATTGAACGGCGCATAGAATGCATGTTCCTGCCCGTCTCGTTCTGCCAGTTCAGCATCGAGCAACCTGACCAGGCCTTTAAAATAAGAGTGGTTTGAGTTTGTACGAATGAGCTTGATCAAGTGTTCAGCAAATTTTTTGATCAATTTGCTTCAAAAAAGTTATCATCAACAACTTTAATTTCATAGACATCTTGAACTTGAACGCCGACACCATATTGATATAGCAAATCAACCAGTTTCTCTCCATCAATTAAGATAATAGTATGGTTTGCATCATGCGCCTTTTTAATTGCTGATTCATCGAATTGTGATGTCGTGACAAATACACCCTTGGATGTGTCGCCGCT
>RPQV01000567.1 GCA_003818595.1 Calditrichota bacterium | reverse complement strand
ATAACGGCTTGACGAACGCTGACGTCACGTCTTTTGCCGTCTCCGGCGACTATCTCTTTGCCGGGACTGGCAGCGGCGTCTTTCTTTCCACCAACAACGGCGCAAACTGGACAGCGGTCAATAAAGGCTTTCCGAACGCTCAAGTCACTTCATTTGCCGTCTCCGGCGACTATCTCTTTGCCGGGACTACCAGCGGCATCTTTGTTTCCCCCGACAACGGCGCAAACTGGACAGCGGACAATAACCGCTTGACGAATACTCTAATCCTTTCTCTTGCCGTCTCAGACGCCAATCTTTTTGCCGGAACTTTTGGCGACGGCGTCTTTTTTTCCCCCGACAACGGCGCAAACTGGACAGCGGTCAATAACGGCTTGACGAACGCTCCTGTCAATTCTCTTGCCGTCTCCGGCGCGAATCTCTTTGCCGGGACATGGAGTGGCATCTTTCTTTCCACCAACAACGGCGCAAGCTGGACAGCAGTCAACAACGGCATGACTGACACTTGGGTTGAGTCTCTTGCTAAAACCGGTGCCAATCTCTTTGCCGGGACTGGCAGCGGAGTCTTTCTTTCCCCCGACAACGGCGCAAACTGGACCGCGGTCAATAACGGCTTGACGAACACTCGAATACTTTCTCTTGCCGTCTCCGGTGCCAATCTCTACGCCGGGACTGTTGGCCAAGGCGTTTGGAGACGACCGCTGTCGGAGATGACTTTAGTGAAGCGCTCCGCGCCCCAACTTCCCAGCGTGTTTGAGCTGCAGCAGAACTATCCCAATCCCTTCAACTCAGCCACGACCATTTCATTCACGCTTCCGCTCAAGTCAGAGGTGTCGCTGCAGGTATTTGATGCTTTGGGAAAAAAGGTGGCCATCCTTGTCGCCGAAGAATTGCCTGCCGGGCTGCACCGAGTGCCGTGGAATGCGGCCGATTTGCCAAGCGGTGTCTATTTTTGTCGACTGCAGGCAGGAAAGTACGCGGATACTAAAAAACTCATGTCAATCCGATAAACAGAATGCCGGGCTAAATGGCATTTCAAGGTGCGGTGATCTCTGAAAAACCATCGACGGACAGCCGGCTGCTATTTTACGAGATCGACGGCATCAGCAGTACGGAAGCGGAACATGCCGGCTATATCCACAGCTGGAAAAAGGCTCAACGATAAGCCGCCTTGTTGATATCCGACACAGTCCGCAATAATTTGGGCGGATGAAGATATTCGTCCAAAAAGCGATAAATTTTCAGGCGGATTTCTTTGGCCTTTTTCGTATCCAGGCGATCGAATGAATGGCCGCCGGGCAGAGCCTGAAAAATTTCATACTCGAATTTTTTGCCTTCCGCCTTTAATGCCTGGATGAGATGCTCCACTTCCAACACATTGACATCTTCATCGTTGGTGTTGGTATGAATGAGCAGAGGCGTCTGCAGCTTCTCCGCATTCCAGGCCGGTGACCGCTTTTTATATTCGCCGACATTCTCATTGGCGGTTTGGCCGAGATGATAATCCGCTGAAAAAAGGTCACGGTATTCATCATCATAGTACCCCATGCGGGCGACCAGATCGCTCACCGGCACGCCGACAAAGGCAACCTGATAATCCTTGGGAAAATCATAAATGCTGAGCAGGGCGATCAGTCCGCCATGACTCCAGCCAAAGATGCCCACCCGATGTTCATCGACAAATTCATAATTATCAAGCACAAAATCGCGGCTCGCCTTGACATCCTCAACTTCAAGGCCGCCGTAATCGATCTTTTCGTAAAAGGTCTGTCCATACCCGGTGCTGCCGCGATATTCAGGAGCGACGACAACGTACTCTTGCGCGAGCAGCTCGCGGATGATATGCGTATAGTACGTGGAAAAATTGGCGTGCACGCCGCCGTGAGGAAAAACAATGAGGGGATATTTTTTGTTCTGATCAATGCTCTTGGGGATAAAAATATAGGACCAGAATTTTACCGGATTTCCGGCGCCCAGAGCCGTGGGATTTTTTTCTTTGGCAAGAGGCGGTCCAGTGAGAAACACTTTGTCGATAAATGCCGCATCCCCAAGCTTGTCGTACCACAGCAGATCGTCGATCGCTTTTTCCAGCATATCAATTCGATGCTTGAGATATTGATGCTGTTGCTGCAGCGAATCGAGGTTCGTTTCGATTCGCTCACCAGCCGTTTGCGCAAAGGAAAAAGCAATCAGGAAAAGAACCCAAAAGACCACCTTGATCATTTTCATGGATGCACCCGTTGTTTTTTGACCGATCAATAATACGAAATAGAGGTCATCCGCGCAAGATGTTTAATTTCTGTTTCCGAGAAAACCATCTGTTTAAAACAGTCTCATACCGAAAGAGTTTTCGCCGTCCCTCTATTCGTGCGTCAGGCTGATCGTTTAAGATCAATTTCAATCAAAAGTTAATGCTTGCCTTTCAACGCCTATTTGATTATTATTTATTACAAATCAACTGGAATACAATTAGGGAATCGCATGAATAATTTAAAAATCCTCCTGGTCCTGTTGGCGTCATTGTCTTTAACAGTCGCTGCTCAAAATCCCATTGTGCCCGCCGGTGTCTATATCGCTGATCCTTCAGCCCATGTTTGGAACGACGGTCGGCTTTACATTTACGGTTCATTGGATGAAAGCACCCAATATTACTGCTCCTGGCGTCATCATGTCTTGGCCACCGACGATATGAAAACCTGGACGATTTACAAAGATCGCTTTTCATCCAAAGGCGTCAATGATCAGCTGCCGGAGACGGACGCACTGCTGTTTGCGCCGGATTGTCAGTATAAGAACGGTATTTATTATCTTTATTATTGTCTGCCGGATCCGAATTATTCGGAGGGCGTAGCGACCTCGTCAAGTCCGCTCGGACCGTTTACCAATGCCCAAAAAATCAATCTGCACGGTTACAACCAAATCGATCCCTGCGTCTTTGTCGATGATGATGGTCAAGCCTATTATCTGTGGGGACAATTCACCGCCAAAATGGCCAAATTGAAAGCGAACATGACCGAGCTCGATCAAACGACCCTGCGGGACAGCGTCATCACCGAAGATGAACATCATTTTCATGAAGGCGGATATCTGGTCAAACGCAACGGCATCTATTATTTCATCTATGCCCATATGGGACGGTCGCAGAAACCGACCTGCCTCGGATACGCCACCAGTTCTTCGCCCATGGGTCCATATAAATACGGCGGCGTCATCATTGATAACGACAACTGCGATCCGGGCAATTGGAACAATCATGGCTCCCTCGTCGAATTTTGTGGCCAATGGTATGTTTTT
>RPQV01000566.1 GCA_003818595.1 Calditrichota bacterium | reverse complement strand
CAGCTGGAGTGAAATATCGCTGAGCGCAGGCTGCGGCGAGGCGCCCACACCTTCGTAGCGGAAAAAAACGTGCTGCAATTCGATCAGTGGTTCACTCATGTGATCACCCGATCATCATCGCCGCGCATGGCTTCCAGTTCCTGCACAGATTTGGCTGAAAATTCGCGGTATTTGAGTTCCGCATAATGATCGGTCATTCCGGCGATATAATCACAAACCGCGCGGGCGAATCGCCCATCGCGGCGCAATTGTTCATGCACACGGTTTTCCGCCGCTGCTTGTTGGTCGTACACCAGCGAGATTTCATCTTTGGACATGCACTTTTCCAGGCGATAGGACGGCACCAGGTTGGGATTTTGGAAATAACTCTTGAACAAGTTGCGGATCACCTCCTCCGAGTGATGATCATCTCGATCTCGTATGGCTGTTTTAATAATTCGCTTCATGATGAATTGATCCAGTTCAACTTGCAGAGGATCCAGCTGATCACTGAACCAGACAATTCGACGATCAAAAAAAGAATATCGTTGTTCTCTCTTGTAAAACTGTCTGAGATTTTTAATGGTTTGACGAAGGACGTCAGTGACCAGCAGATCCACCAATTTACGGATCAATCGGTTTCGATAGACAAAGCCATCGCTTTCGGAACTGAGAAAGGAACCTTTTATTTCCTCGATTTTTTTGATCAACGCAAGCTGACGAACCTGATCCAGATCAACATACTGAGCGCGGATGCCATCTTCGAGGTCATGCGTCCGCTGAGCAATTTCATCGCAAATGGCCACAATTTGTCCTTCCAAAGTGACGGCATCATCCAAATCATAGTTTAGGCCGTCATAACAAAATCCGGGAAGCAGGACATCCTGTCGTCGCAATCGCGTATGCTTGAGAATTCCCTCGCGCACCGGAGCGGTCAAATTTAAACCGTCAAAAGAGTATTTAGTTTCCAACGAATCAACGATCCTGACGCTTTGATAGTTATGCTTGAACCCGCCCATATCGCCAAGATGAATCACGCCGTCGAGATGATCTTTCCCAGCCATGATACGATGGAGGACGACTTCGCCGATATGGCCGAAAGGAGTATGTCCTATGTCGTGCGCTAAAGCAATAGCTTCCACCAAATCTTCGTTCAAGCCCAGAGTTCGCGCCATGGTGCGGGAAAGTTGCGACACTTCGATGGTATGGGTCAATCGGGTGCGATAGTGATCGCCAAAAGTGGTCAGGAAAATTTGTCGTTTATGTTTCAGTCGACGAAAGGCGCGCGAATGGATGATGCGGTCGCGATCGCGCTGAAAGGCGGTACGATAGGGATGCTCCTTTTCATGACGCAGGCGCGTCGAAGCGCCGGCATCGCTTTTTGCAGCAAAGGGCGATAACCACTTGTTTTCCAAACGATCCAGCTGTCGACGGTTTCGCAGGGTGATGGTGATGCTGTTCATAGGCTCACCACAAAAGGTTTTCTCTTTTCAAAACCGACACATGACCGATAACCGACCTGTCGTAAAGCGGCAATAGCCGCATCGAAATCAGCCGCGACTTCTGTTGGATGATGAGCATCGGAGCCTAAAATGACCGGGATCGAGAGTTGAGCGGCCCGAACGAGCAGATCGGAACTCGGGTAGATCTCTCGCGCCTCTTTGCGTAGTCCGGACGTATTCACGTCAAGCGCCATTCCATTTCTTTGAATACTCAACAAAGCCTCTTCCTGAAACGGTCGTGCTGCAGCAGGAGCGGCAAAGCCGAGTTTTTTCGGTAAATCAAAGTGGCCGAAAATATCATACAAGCCGGAAGATGCGGCTTTAGCAGCCGCTTCATAATATCGGATAAACAGGCGCTCAACGCCGAATTCCATCAGCCGATATTTGAGCGCCGGATTCGAAAAATCCCAGTCATCCACAAAATGGATGGAACCGATGATAAAATCAAAGGGGTACTTGAGGAGAAAATCCTCGATATAATTCATATAAAGCGGCAGATAATCCGCCTCGATGCCGAATCGAATGGTTATTCCTCGGTACTTGTCCCGGGCTGCGAAAACCTGATCGACATATACATCCCAGTCCGCGGGGATCATCCGCCCGGTCGGATCATCCAGTCCCGGCACGGGAATGTGCTCGGAAAAACCGATTTCAGTCACTCCTTTTCCGATGGCAGCCTCGACATATTCGGCAATATCGCCGGCGCCATGTCGGCACAATTTGCTGTGCACGTGGTAATCCATCATGTGCTTTTTTCCTGTTGAACGATTATTCCTGCTGCATATCCCACGACATAATCATGCATTTCTCCGGTTTCTTTGGCGGAATTCGTACGAGCAATAACCCGAGGGCCCTGGGCATTCCAGAGTTCGGCCAGGATTTTCAGCACCGTGATCGGGCCGGCGCCGCAGGCCATGGCGCCGCCGCTTTGTGCGCGTTGACAGAATTGCTCCGCCGAATCATTTTCGATCGACGCCAGTGTGACCTGATCGCTCCTCACGCACGCATCATACGATCTGCCGTGATAGAGATCCGAACTGGCGACAAATAAAGTGGTTTCAGGATCAAGATGACTCGCCAAAGCATGCCCGAGACGTTGACAGTTCGTCCACGTAAAATCTTGAAACACCAGGGGCAACAGTTGGAATTCCGTGAGCGTCATCTGCAGAAAAGGAAGTTGCACTTCAAGAGCGTGCTCAGCACGACCTCCTCTGGCCATATGACCGATTTCGCCGAGTTTCAGATTTTTATCAGCGCCCGCCAATTTTGCCGCAGCCGATTTGTCCACCGGCAGCAAGCCCAACGGTGTTTCATAAAAATCTCCATCAAAAATAGACACGCCATCAATGTAAGCGGTATGACTCGGCGCCATCACCACTACGGTCGTGTATGAGCTTCCGCCCAGCTGTCGATACCCCGCTGCTGCTGTCTTGCCGGAATAAATATATCCGGCATGAGGCACAAAAAGTCCGATAACCTTACCTTCGTGAGGGTTCAAATGAGAAAGAGTCAAATATTCTTGGACGGTACGTTCAAGTTCATGCGGATCATCCGGATAGAATTGTCCGGCCCATGCTGCCGGTCTGGTTTTCATGGCGAATCACCTCCGAATTCAGAAAATTACTTGCTTTTATATAGTTTATTTTAATAACTTTTGTGAGAAAATAAAAGCCAAATCTTGGAGCGGTAAACAGGCAGCCAAGGCCTCCAAGGAGAATAACCTGCAAAATCACTCGCACTTTTGTGAGAAACATCCGCACATCAAGTCACTGCATCGATGTTACAATTGTAAAAAATCAATCTGCCGAACCT
>RPQV01000565.1 GCA_003818595.1 Calditrichota bacterium | reverse complement strand
CCGGTCGGATAAAGGGGAAAAGTACCCGAAACATCGTCCATGAGAAATGTTTTCTCGAAATACGCAGAAGGCAGGAATTCGATATTGAATCCGGCACGATCTGTCAAACTCGGCGGAAGAGACTGATCGAGGATGACGCTGATGAGAAGGCTGTTTCCCTGCGGCTGGACATGAATGCGCGAATCAAACTTGAAATCTTCATAACGCAACAGAACATCGATGGCGTTATTTTCCCGATCGACTTTACGTTCAACAACCACCGGTATTTGATCCCATTGTTCGGGAGTGGGTTTCAGTCTGACTGCTCCGCCGGTAGCCGTGCGCACGCCGTGATGAATCAGCAAAATGCCGGCGGTCTTTTCGTCGAAAAACATACCGTTATATTGGTTTTCAAAAACCAACGCCTCGAATCCCCGTATCGCCAAGTATTCCTTGTCATTCAGCTTGAGCGCGTTTTCCCCACTAATCGCGCGATCGCTCAAGGATACAAGCAGAATAACCATCATCAGCAATATCGTCCACACATAGAAATGGCAATTTTTGAAACCGCCTCTTCTCATTTTCGTCTCCACTGCATTTTGATCACAACCAATGATTCTTTGAGAATTCAAATCATACTTTGTCCCACATCGACCTTACTCAGGTCGTCTTGTGGGAGCATCCATGAGCGTATTCCGGCAGTACTCGACACATTTTTTCACTTCGGCCACCGCATCAGAACCTTCCGGAACGGGGTACTCGAGTTCAATATCAGCCGGAAATGTATATTTGTTTCGTTTCATCAATTGCAGAATCAGACCCAGCGGCGTATCTCCCTGACCGAACGGCATATTGGGGCCATTATTAACCTTACGGTCTTTGATGTGCAGACTGAGGATGCGTCCTTCGGCGGCGTACTTTTCGATAATGGGAATGGGCGATTCATTCGTTCCGGCGACATAGTGCCCGATATCAAAGTTCATACCGATATATTTGCCATAGCTGAACGGTCCTTCCCAGCTCGAGGCATTGACCTGCGTGTGATTGTGAAAACCGATCATGATTTGGTGCGCATCGGCAAAAGGCGCCAAAAACCTGGCGTTTTCTTCTGAAATCTCGGTAGTGATGCCTCGCGCACCGAGCGCCTTGGCGACATTGAAACAATAATTCACCTCATCCGCCGACATGCTTGCTCCGATCGCGTCAAACTTGACAATATGGATGGTCACGCCGGCATCATTGTATTTTTTCCGCAGTTCTTGAAATTTATCCATGGAAACGGATAGACGCCATTTTTTCATTTCCTCGGCTTGAGCTTTTCTCGCCGCCTGAAATTGTGCTCTCTGTTCATCAGTCATGGTTTGACCGCGGCGAGGCATCGGCGGACGTTCGAATGTTGGGGCGCCGGCAAACTGCTCGACCGGACCACCCATGAGTTCCACCGAACTGAGCCCGCACTGGAGCAGATAGTTCAACAGATCATCAGCGCTGCCAGGCATATCGCGAAAGCTGTAGGTGATCGCGCCGATCTGCACCCCATTGAAATTGGAATTGGGCTTTTCAGCACTTTGAGTGAATGCCCGATGAGAGGCCAAGGCCAATGCGGCGGTCGCCGACCAGCCGATAAAGTTGCGTCGCGTCAATTGCCCGTCGAGGTGGATTTGATTGTTCATATTTTCCTCAAAGTTTGTCGATCCATTATTATCCCATCCCCATTATTTGAACAGGATATAAAAATAAAATCAACGATGAACGTGAATAAAATCAAAATACCAAATGATTTTGCACTCTTCATTTCGAATCTCCTTTGTCACGTTTGGTTCGCTGAACCGAGATTGTCGCCATAGCATACTACCTATTTACGATGATGTTTTTTCACCTCCTCATATGTTTATATCTCATCCTTTCCAAAAACGATCATAGTCTGCAAAAGTTCTTTAAAAGCCGCCAACAATTTATTCGATGACCGAAATCTTGCTTGACATTTAGTGACATTTATTCGTATAATCTATGCATAGTTTATATTCTCCTTTCATCAATTCCAAGATGAAATTGATTATGCCGTTTAAAGCAACACATTCAAATCATTCAATCCAAGTTGAAAATCTTCCGCTAACCATATGTTTATCAACTGAAAGGAGGCGTAGAGGCGATCTCACAAAGAGCTTTTGTTTCGAATACCTGGAAAAGCATAATCAACAGTTTACAAGGAGAAAACGATGAAAAAACTATTACTTCCTGTTTTATTGTTCGCGTTGGTGATGACCGGTTCGACTTTCGCTCAAGTGAATGATGACAACATTCTCGTCATTCCGAAAACCGCTATCGCCCCGACCATCGACGCTGTCATGGATTCGATTCCCTGGCATTACGTCGGCGAAACGTTGTGCATCATCCGCGATGGCGCCGATGCAGCAGATCCAGACGACTGGTTCGACCTGTTCGGCAGCGTAAGATTGATGTGGGATGACGCCAACCTTTACATGTTCCTCTATGTTCAGGACGAATTGATCAATGACAACAATGGCACCGGTGGCGACTATAATTACGACGGCGTCGAGCTCTATTTTGACGCTGACGACAGCAAAACCGAAGGCGCCTACGATGGTGTTGATGATCTGCAGATGCGTTTTAATGTCGGCGAATCAGCCCCTGATCAGATGGAAACCGGTTATGGCACTTCAGGGAGCTGGGGTTTCTTGACCGCCGGCATTGATTATGTCATCGAACAGACAGATATCGGCTGGAACCTCGAATGCGCGATTCCTCTTGGGGATCTGCAGTTGGTTCCAGATGCAACCTTTGGTTTCGATGTTCAGGTTAATGACGCCGATGCAAGCACACGCGAAAACATGTACCGCTGGTGGTCCAATGACAACAACGAATGGCAACATGCCAATCTGTTCGGTACCGCTATACTCGATTCCAAACGCATCATCAAAGCTGATTACCTGGAAGTGCCCAAAGGCGCTGCACCGACCGTCGACGGCGTGAAAACGGCCGGCGAATGGGCGGATGGAGTTACGATTTCCGCTGCCAGACTCCAAAACGACCACGATATTGGTCAACATATCGAAGGTTGGTGGGATTGCCGCGCTCAAGCCAGCCTGAAATGGGACGATACCAATTTCTACATGCTGTTGGCGGTCATGGATGAATATTATGACTATACCACGGATGAAGACACCGACTGGGAAGAAGACAGCATCGAATTGTTCTTTGACGGCGACAACAGCAAAACCAATCCTTACGACGGCGTTGACGACATTCAGATCCGCTTCAACCTCGGCCAGGAAGGTGAAGGATCCATCGACACGGGTT
>RPQV01000564.1 GCA_003818595.1 Calditrichota bacterium | reverse complement strand
GGGGAATGCGAAATATCTGGATGTTCTGGAACGGACGTTGTACAATGGTCTTTTGGCGGGTGTTTCGCTGAGCGGGGACACTTATTTTTATCCCAATTGTCTTGCTTTTGATGGTCATACTCCCTTTAATCAAGGTTCAACAAGCCGAAAAGCCTGGTTTGGCTGTTCTTGTTGTCCCTCGAATATTTCTCGTTTTATTCCTTCACTTCCCGGCTACTTTTATGCACAACGGCATGACACTTTATATGTAAATCTCTATGCCGCAAGCACCTGCAGCCTGAAGATTAAAGAAAAATCTCTTCAACTTATTCAGGAAACTTTTTATCCATGGGAAGGTGATGTAAGAATCAGATTAAAGATGTCTTCAACGCTTGACATCGTAATTAAATTGCGCATCCCTGGCTGGGCTTATAATCAGCCTGTTCCTGGGGATCTCTATAGGTATATAAAGAACAGCGAAACAGCAATCACCTGCAGCGTCAATCAACAGCCTGTGGAATTATTAACCACCCGTGGGAATGTTACCATTGCCCGCCGCTGGAAGGATGGAGACATCATCAGTCTGCATCTGCCGATGGAGATTAAGCAGGTCCAGGCGAATGAGCAGGTTATGGAAGATCGAGGCAAGATATCTCTGGAACGAGGTCCCATTGTATATTGTCTTGAAGCGATTGACAATCAGAATAGCGTGAGTAATTTATGGTTCAATGCCGATCATCCTTTAATGAGCGAATATAAGGCTGACCTGTTGAGCGGACTGACGATCATTAAAGGAGAAGCCTTTAAAAATCGAATAACGCCGCAGGAGATCGTTGCCGTCCCTTATTACGCTTGGAACCATCGCGGCAGCGGAGAAATGGCCGTGTGGCTAGCTGTTCATGATGGCTTGGAAGAGTAGCCTTTTCCGCATGGCTAAACTCAAATTCAGTGTTCAGCCTCAATTTTCTGATGGTGTAACTTTTTGTCAAAATCTGTATCCAAATGCCATGATTTAAACTATTTGGGCTTCTAGATCGTATAATTTACAGACTTGAAAGTAGTGAACTTGTGAAATACTATCTAATGTTTTTCATTTTGATTTTTACTGCCAAGGCCTTTCCGCAGGACAAGCCGTATCGCATGGCGCCTCTTGTCCTGGCCTCATGCGATACAGCACAACTCATCCGGTAGACATTTTACTCGATAGATTATCAGGCTGATCATCTCGATACAGTCGTTCTGCAGAATAAAGTATCAGGTTTGAGCATTGTTCGAGTTGATTCAGTCGATCAACATGAATTGTCCATTACGTTTCAAATTGCTTCCTCTTTTGTCGATTTTGCGACCCATTATTTGACCATTATGGATCAAAATAACCGGCGAAAAGCTTCGGCATCGATAGATCTGCTTTATGCGGAAATCCCGCAAGTGAATCGCATCGAAATCCAACAGCAAAATAAAGTACGGCGTGATACCCTCTTGTACTCACCCCTCCATAAAACAACGGCTATCTTACAGTTACAGGGAAAAGGCCTGTTGAATTCCGGCAAAATACTGTTTGATGATCCGCTGATTCAAGCGAAGGAAATATGTGAAAACGAAGCATCATCCTCATTTCACAAAAAAGTCGTGGCTGTTGAGATCAGCAATACAGATATTGAACTTGGCTCAAAAGTATTTCGCGTACTCAGTCCGTATGCACCAACCGCCGTATGCTCGCTCTTTTTAAAAAGCGAACTTGCGCCGCAAATCATGTCGCCGGTAAACAGTTTTATCGCTGATGGAAAATTAAAAACCTTTGAAATAACAGGCAACAATTTCTCAACAGGTGTGACGCTGTCGCTGCTTCCGACGGACGGAAAAATTGTTGGTCGACGAGTGACGGATGATAAAATCCAAATTCAGCTGCTCCTTCCAATATTTGAAGAGACAAAAAGTTATCGTATCATCGGTGATTAAAGGAAAAAATCTACAGAATGCTGTCGTTTTGGTTGAGGATCCGGAATTGACCTTCACGATTCTTGAAAATCGAAATGATCTGATTCGTCTTGTGGCCGTGGCCGGACCGCATACGGTTATGGGGCAATACTCCCTCGAAATTCGAATTCAAGAGGTCTCTTTTCAGTTCAAGGAGTATAGTATAACCGTGCAGCCTTGGCAGCCATTCAGAGAATTCATTGCATTCAATGTGACCAGCTGTGGAGATCTGCCGCCTGAAGAATGTTTCACCGGATCGGGAAAACATCATGCAATTGAAACCCACGATGCTATTACCGTCAGGTTATCGCCTGATAAAATTGGTCCGGAATTTGGCAGACAAAAAGTGTATATCCACGGCATGCTGACGGATTCCTCCAATACCATCCGAGCCGAAGCGTTTGACAGCCGTATGATCACCGTTGAGCCCGGAGAAGGCGTCATCACTTGGCGTTGGAGGGTGAGGGATCGCATCCGCGCCGGCGATCGTATCGAGATTTCTTTGCGAAATCCAGGAAACCAGAACCGTATTACCGAGTATTTTGTCGTGGTTCCGCATTGGTCTGAGGCGTTTCATGGATCGACATCATTTGTGCTTTTCAAGCTGCCGATCGGAAGCAGCGCGCAAAAAACGCAAATCTTAAATTCCATTGGCCTTGGCATCAGTTATCAGCCGTTTTTGAAAAAACGTTTTTTCGAATGCGATGCCTCTTTTATCGTCGGAAATGCCAAGACTGAACAGAATGATATGATGGTGGAGGTTAATTTTGGTTTGAGTGCTATTTTTTGGCAATATCTGCAGGTCGGAGTCGGCAGCAATCTGACCGGAACCGCTTTTTCGCGTGCATTTATGTTTGTCGGCACTCGTTTTAAACTTCCCATTTCATTCTAAGCGAACCTTTTTCATATCCCCGCTCTTTCAGTGGTGATCTAACCGGAATCAACCCGACTTGGGGAATAGTAATACCTCAGTTTTGGGAATACATCAATTCGCCTGACGACTGAAATGATTCACGCAAAGCCGCAAAAACGCAAAGCATCGCAAAGAAGAAATGATCGGTTCGGCCTCGCGCGGAGTCGCAGACACAAAGAGCACGGAGGAACCCCTCGTAGTTACACCCGTCCAATTGACTGCGTCCGCATCGAAATCTCTGATCAGAGTAAACGACGAGGAAAGGAATGCCATAAAAAACCTGATCGTGTTGAAATAGTGAACTCGTCAAATTGACGCCTTTATAGGTGGATCATTTCTCTTTGAGGCTTGGCATCTCAGTGCGAGGTCTTGCGAATTTGGCGTGAAGGTGCGGATGCCAATGTTCATCTCCGGGGCTGTATCAAAAGTACTTGCCCACTT
>RPQV01000563.1 GCA_003818595.1 Calditrichota bacterium | reverse complement strand
GCACTAGATCCTAAGTCTAGCGCGTCTGCCAGTTCCGCCACTCTCGCGTAATAAGGGATAAAATATACTCAATTGAATGCTCAAAGTCAAATTCTATTTCCCGGCGACTGAGTCTGAAAAAAAGGTTGAAACATTAACCGGTGAATTCGGTTAGAATGTCAACCTAATCAACAGGGTGTAAAATATTGTCATTGATCGACGCTCTTTTTTCTTTTTCTTGTTTCTTTTTGATGAATTACTAACTTGAATGACCGTGATTCAATCATTGGTTTGGATCGGTTTATTGCATGATTTACAAGGAGATCAAATGTTTTCGACGATTAAAAATATCGACAGCCGCATATTTCGCCGTTGTCCTCAAACCGGCCGCATCGTCGGCATCCAAAAACGGAACCCGGGTTATTTTTTGCTTCCTCTGCTGGGATTCTTCTCGTTAATATGGTTTCTTCTGCGCGTCATTCCCAAGCCCAGCCGTGCCCAATATCCGTGTATGAAGATCGCCATGCCTTTTGCATCCGGATTTGTAATCTATGCGGCCGGTCTTTATGTGTCATTCACGGCTTTCGCCAAGGCGCGGCTGCGTTTTGCCAACCGCCGATATCTTTTCAGTTTAATTTTTATCATCGTGGGCTTGCTCGGTTCTCTCATCATGGTGACGGCGGATCGTTCTGCCGTTTTAGCTGAATATTATCATGATGATTTTACCCCCAATGCGCCGATCGGTGAAGCGCATGGCATTTTCCCCGGCAGGGTGGTGTGGATTTGGGATGCGGATGCCACCAATGAAAAATGCAGCAATGCTTCCGCAAAGGATGACGGCTGGTTCATGCCTCAAAACAACAATCAGCCGGTGATCGATCGAATGCTTTCCGATGCGGTCCAGACGCTCACCGGTAAAAGCACTGACGGCGAGGCTTGGGATGCTGTTTTTCATTTCAACAACCGCTTACAGGGAAAAGGCGATGTTGGATATCAAGTAGGCGAAATTATTTACATCAAGACAAATGCAACCAGCTCATGGGGCGGCAACTATGATGAAAAAACTCTTGCAATCAAGAAAAACAACAGCTACGGCATTGCGGAAACAAATCCGCATCTGGTGCTGGCATTGTTACGGCAGCTGGTTAATGTGGCAGGTGTTGATCAGCAGGATATTTATATCGGCGATCCCCTTAAACATGTCTACAAACATTGCTATGATCTATGGATAGCCGAATTTCCCAATATCAATGTCATCGATAACAATACTTCCAGGATGGGCAGACTGAAAATCGTCAGCACGGATGAACCGGTGATGAAATACTCGGATCGTGGAACCGTCATGTTCACCGGCGACTGGAATGATCCTGAAATGGGCGATCCGACCGAAGAGGATTTCTATTGTCAAGTGGCCGAAATCTGCGACTATTTGATCAATGTCCCGACCATGAAAGGACATAAACGCGCCGGAATCACCATGTTCGCCAAGAATCATTTCGGTTCTCACATGCGGGAGAATGCGGTGCATCTGCACGGAGGCTTGGTCGATCCGACGGAGACAGGAGAATACGGACGCTATCTCCGCAATCAATATCGGGTTCAGGTGGACTTGATGGGTCATGAAATGCATTACAAGCGGGGTCTTTTTTATTTGATGGATGCGCTCTATTCCGGCTCTGAAGCCACCGATCCGCCGCGTAAATTCAAAATGGCGCCCTTTAACAATGATTGGGCTTCCTCTATTTTTCTTTCATTGGACCCCGTCGCGATCGAATCGGTAGGTTATGACTTTTTACGCACTGAGTATCATGAAAACAGCGCTTATCCCTATGCCGCCAAACCGGCTGTTGATGATTATCTGCATCAGGCAGCGGACAAATCTGAATGGCCGGAGGGCATTGTTTATGATCCTGAGAATGACGGTGTTCCCATCCCCAGCCTCGGCGTGCATGAGCACTGGAATAATGCAGCCGATAAATTGTACTCTCGTAACCTGGGTACGGGCGACGGCATTGAATTGTTGAAAATCACCGGCGCCGCCGATGTCGAAAATCGTTGGCAAGCTCATCTCGAAGCGTTCTATCTCCATCAAAACTATCCCAATCCGTTCAATGCCTCGACGACCATCCGTTTTGAATTGACCAGGGCGGCGACGGTCACGCTGCAAATTGTGGCGCTGAATGGCGCCACAGTGTTCACATCCAAGTCTGATTTGGGCAGCGGCCCAAACCAATTGACTTGGAATGGCCGATTTAACAATGGTTTGGAGGTGCCGAGCGGACTTTATATTTATCGCCTCATGGTCAATGACGGCGATACGCAATTCGAGCAGGCAAAGCAGATGATCATGCTCAAGTAGTACTATATGATCATAGTATTGATGGTAATGTTTCAATAAACGATGACCAACGGAATAAGCGGCGTTGCAAAGGCAGCGTCGCTTTTTCTTTTATTTGATGTGATCGAAATAGGATATTTGAATCGTTAACAATAAATCGATGGTTGGTGGAACCGGTTGCATCATCTTTTAGCTTGTGAAGTATGTAAACGTAAACAATTGCTGGAATTTTTTCAAATTGAGGTAATGTTATACAGGCGACAGGAAATCATGACGATCTGAAGTAAAATCGACGTATTTCCACAGAACTCAAATCCTGAACGCTTTCCGCAGCGGCTTGGAGCCACCCAGGAGATTGCTGGGGAAATAAGCAGCGGCCTGCAAAAACAGCAGCTTCGATTGGCGTGTGATTCGATTCTGGACCAAATAATCGGCATTTCAGCTTAATGAGGCTGTCCTCTGAATTTTCCAAACACACTGACCATTGTATGATTAACGAAAAGGTTTGGTCAACATGAATGTTCTGATCGCTTATAGTAGCGGCTATGGCACAACGCGCGAGATTGCCGAAAAGATTGCCGGCGTGCTGGGGGAAACCGGAGGCTTGAAAATAACACTTCAAAGCATTGATGACATCGAGGACATCAAGGAATTCGATGCGGTTATTGTCGGAAGTTCGGTGCGTGCTGAACGACCGCTCGCCAATGTTCGCGATTTTTTTGCCCGAAATTCTGACAAGCTGGCGAAAAAGAAGGTCGCGATCTTTGCGGTCTGTTTGACCGCCAACTCGGATGTCGGTCGCGATAAAGTGAAAAATGAGTATATCTCCCATATCACCGATAAATATCCCGCCATCATTCCTATAAGTATCGAGGCATTCGGTGGGAAAATCGATTTTGATCGTCTTAATCCGGTGATGCAACAGTTGATGCGCAGTGTCTTGAAAAAAACAGGCGTGGAGACAAGTGGCACGGTCGATACGCGCGATTGGGAATTTATC
>RPQV01000562.1 GCA_003818595.1 Calditrichota bacterium | reverse complement strand
TCATCAACAGGTCTGCCAGCATATAGTCGCGAGCGAATTGATTCTCCGGATTTTGGGCCAGCAGGATTTGCAGATCCTTTTCCGGATAGTCATTGAAGGTGAGTGCATCGTGATCGACTCGGCTTTTAATCAGACTGCTCAAATAGGAATCTGAAGCGATCGGTTTTTGACCGCTCCAAAATGGACGGAAACGCAAGGCCCATTTTTTATGAAACAATGTTTTTTCCAGCTTGCGGAAATAGAGTTCGGCAGCCTGGCGATGATCATAAATGAGATAAGTCAAGGCAAGCCGTTGAACGTTCCAGACCGATTCACCGCGCACTGAGGCCGCCTCATGCGCCCATCGTTTGGCCTCATTAAAATGTCCCAGATCAAAATAAAGATCGCTGTGAACCAACGGCGATACCGTGCCGTAATCGTGCGGCAAAAAGAGTGCGTCACGTCCAAAGGGCTGCTGATAGAAAAAGAGTCGATCTGCCAAATGTCCCGTATGACCCAAGGCACGATTGATCTGAAACAGCACTTGTTGGTTGCGCAAAAAAGGCTTTTTAGTCAAGTCAAGGACCTTTTGCCACTCCTGCATGCGCGCATAATATTCAAACTGCCAAAACTGTTTCTCAATTCGTTTGGATCGGATAAAAGGGACGATGACGATCAGGGCTAGGATTGTTAAAAACTGCACTCCTAAAATGGGCGGACGTAATAGCAGCGATTTCTTATCGACGCGGGTGATCAGCAAAACCAGCAGCAGCACAAACAAAAAGAAACCCGGGAGGAAAAATGGATGAAAGGGCTCATTCTTGATCGCCGGTAATGGATGGCCAAACGCTTGAACCAACGAGACGGCGAACAATTGACTGCCTGCCAGATAGGGATAGAGCAGCGAAACCGCCAGAAGGACGACAGGCAGCAGACCCTTGCGATTTTTGATCAGTTCAAAAAGAATAGCCAATCCCGAATAAATGAGTAATGAAATACCCGCAAGATAATAAATCAGGCCACCCGCCAAAACAACGAACACCAATCGTGTCCCAAAAGATCGGATGTGAACGTGAATCACCGCCGCTCCCAGGGCGCAAAATAGAATCAAATTGAGGGCAAAAGAATGGCTGTAGAAATTCTGCATCAGCATCAACGGCAGCAGAGGCAGAGCGTACCAAAACTGCGGATCGCGAGAGGTCGTTTTGATCAAGTATCCTCGAAAAAAGAGAAGAATCGTCAGATTAATCAGCGAGACAAACAGCGCACCGAGCCAGGGAACATATTGCAGATGGGTGAGCAACGCCGAAAAGTAATCGACGATACCGGCGGGATAATTGAGAAATGAGAGGAAAAAGTATTTTTCAAGGTAGAAAACAGGTTCCTGAGCTGTAAAATAAAGTTCAGGTTTTATCACCTTCCAGAGATAAAAAAACTGCACCAGCATCAACGCTGCTCCGAATAGGATTTGCAGTTTTGTCGAAACGACTTGCTCATCTCTGCTCTTCATGAGAACTCCCGGATCAACGGTTTCAATTTTTTTATTTTGATCAGTCTGAGGCATAAAGATCGTTCCAAGTCTCGGTATCAAAGGGTCAGCATGAAATTTCGGACATCTTTTCATGCATACGTAACCGGTAATTTAATAAAAAAAAATTTAAACTCAAACTTATTGCGGCGACGCCTGCCAAGGGGTCACATCGCGTTCCCCTTCCTCCAGGGTCACCTGAATGGTCTTGTCGAGTTGGGCATTGGTTCTTTTCTGCCGGGCGGCGCGGGCGAATTGGCGGGGGTTATACGGCACCTGACTTAATACCAGCTCGGGGACATTGAATGTGAGCAGAAATGTATCATAAAAAGAGGGATCTTTTTGCGGCATAATAAACGCTTTGCTGACGCGGCCGTCCGGAGAAATAAAGGCGAAATAAGGTCGAGCCAAAATACCATTATCCCTTTTTGTGCTGAAAACAAACCAGCGGCTGTTGCTCGACCAGGAATGATAGCTGTCAGTCCGCTCGCTGTTAATCGCCAGGGGAGCGTATTGTGCGGAGGTTAAATCCATTAAATAAAGATCACTATCTTGTTTATAAATGGAGAAATTCCCATAGCTGCTCATACAGAAGAGCAGAAATCGGCCGTCCGGAGATATTGAAGGATGGGTGACGCTGAGATTGACTGCTTCAGCATCGATCACGGTTTCACATTGACCCCAACTTTTATCTTGGGGATTAAAATCGATTTTCTTCAAGCTGTATTTGATACGATCATAAGGTACGGCAGACTCGTCAGAAAAATCCTGTTGCGGCGCCGAACAAAAAAAGAGCGTCATTCCATCCGGTGTCCACATGGGGTAGGTTTCCATCTCTGCCGGATCAGCGATGGCGGGATTCGAAGAAATGAGATTCTCGCGGACATCATACAACAGCAGGTCGGACTTTAAATCATACACATCGCGGTTTTCTCCAAAAGAATGGAAAAACTGGGAAACCTTGTTGACCGAAAATGCAATATACTGTCCATTGGGATGCCAACAACGATAAGCAGCGGGAGAAACATTGAACTTGGTGATGGTATTGATGGTCTTAAATTCACCGCGATCAGCGATGAGCAGCTCGGTCGCCGGCGCCGCACGCAGGTGCAGCAGCATGGTCGCAGGGTCATTGGCATGGAAAGAATGGCAATTCAAGCACATTGATTTCAAACCGTCGTTGGTGATGATGGCTTTCTCGTCAAAACTGGTTAAATTCCGCTGGTATATTCCCATTTTGGTCCAAATATGGTAGGCGGGATTGATGAGTCGATAGACCAATGTTTCATCGATCGGATGCTTGGATATGGTGTTTTGAAAGGATTGAAATTTATTCCAGACGTGATGACGGCGGACATAAACATCGACCTGATAGGTTTCACCAATATGATTCTGTAAAAATGATCTCCACTTTTTCTCCGGGAAGCGCATCTTACCATTGCGTGACTTGACTGTAACGGTCTCTTCACCCGCATGGAATACAACCTGAAATTGATCTCCTTCTTCGCGAATAATAAAGTTCAAGGGGGCAATATTCGGGGGAATGACTAAATCCGTATAGTCGGGCGAAATCACAGCCGCTCGATTGACCGGTGTGAAAATCGCCGGTTCAGCAAAACCCAGTTTGACCTGAATAACCAGCGAGATACCCAGTAACCCGACGAACCACTTTTTCATTGCATTTCCTCTGTCGATTCCTTTTGTGATTCCTGCAGCTGTTTCGGGCGGATAAACATGCTGTAAAACCAATAGGTATTGCCGTGTTTACGATAAAGTTCTTTTTCAGCTGCCGAACGGTCACCGCGATGGCCGGCCAGAATTTT
>RPQV01000561.1 GCA_003818595.1 Calditrichota bacterium | reverse complement strand
CTGCCGGGAGAACTGGTCAGATTAACGGCAAAAATCCCGTGTCGCTGAAAAAATTGCCGATTCTCGTCGGCAATGCCGTCATTTCGCTCCAAAACTTTGCGTTCAATGGTCAATATGCTCATATTCAGCCTTGTTTTCTATCTCGATCGACTCGATGAATAATTCATCGCCGCTGATGACCTCCAGGTCTTCCCCCGCGCACTGTCGGCAGTGAAATTGAAACTGCTCAATCTGCGATTCGCACGAGCACGTCCGGCACCGCACCGTGACCGGAATTTCGCGTATGATGAGCTGTGCGCCGCGGAGGTCGGTATCCTGGATGAGTGTTTCAAAACCGAAAACCAATGAATCGGCCAAAACATTGCTCATGACGCCGACCTGCAGGTAAACAGCTTTCACTCGGGTCGATGGATGTTGTTTTAATTGCTCCTGAACAATTCTGATCACATTATCAGCGATCGACAATTCGTGCATGGATCATCCATCAATAGGGATCATTATATTTTTTTTTATGATTGCTGCACAACAGCATAAATGCAGCTCTACATCATAGAACATTCGCCCCACAGGTCAGTGCGGCATTTATTAATATAACAAAATCCATTCAAAACGCCCACAAAAAATCCCTGAATTGGTCATAGGTCGACACCGGTGTCACCTGTGATTCTTTTGCCAGGCACTCCTGCAAGCCGGACGGCAAGGGGATGTCCATCGATAAAGCCTGGCGAACTGTCTCCTGAAATTTTGCCGGATGGGCGGTTGAAAGGACCAGCATGGCTTGTTTGGCGGATGATCCCCATCTCGCGGCGTATCGTTGCGCCGCAGCCAATCCGACTGCAGTGTGCGGATCGGCGATATATCCGTGCTCACGATAGACCGCATTCATGGTGACCAGCGTCGTCGCGTCATCCACCGAAGTGGACCACATTTTTTCCCTGATGAGGGCATAATCATGGTTGAACATCACCTGAATACGTTCCCAATTGCTGGGATTGCCGACATCCATGGCATTAGACAGCGTCAGCATCGAAAGCCGAGGCTTAAAATCACCGGTTTCAATGTATTCAGAGACCACGGAATTGGCATTGACCGCCGCAATAAATTTCTGCACCGGCAACCCCATTTGTTGAGCAAAAAATCCCGCGCATAAATTGCCGAAATTGCCGCTCGGCACGCAGACCGTCACTTGCTCAAATGTGTACAGGAGACGCAAAACTCCCCACAGATAATAGATGGATTGTGGAATCAACCGGCCGATATTGATGGAATTGGCGGAAGAGAGATTGATGCGCTCTGCCGGCTCGCGCTCTCGAAACGCCCGCTTGACCCACGCCTGGCAATCGTCAAAAGCACCCTCGACCTTGAGCGCATGCACATTATCACCCAAGGTGGTGAATTGTTTTTCCTGGAGCGGACTGACTTTGCCCGCCGGGTAGAGCAGCACGATGCGTATCCCGTCGACCCGATGAAACGCCTTGGCCACAGCGCTGCCGGTATCACCCGAAGTGGCGACGAGGATAGTCAATGCACGATTTTCTTTCTGCTGCCAGTATCCCATCGTTTTGGCCATGAATTGCGCGCCAAAATCCTTAAAAGACAACGTGGGACCATGAAACAGCTCGAGCGCATACAATGCCGGCTTGATTTCGGCCACAACCGGCGCAAACGGATAAGCGGCATGGACGATTTGTTCGATGCCCCGGGGATCAATTTCATCTTTTAACAGGGTGTTGAGAACGCAGGCGGCAAATTCCTGATAATCGGTCATAGCCGCCAGCTTTTCCAACGGCAGACGCGGAAAATGCTGCGGCATATAGAGGCCGCCGTCCGGCGCTTGACCGGCGAAAAGGGCTTGACGGAATGAAACCACCGGAGATTGAAATCGCGTGCTGGAGAGGTTCATATTCCCATCCGCATCAGGGCAAATGAAAGCTGAGATTGATGATATTGGCGAATATGCCGCCCGCCGTCACTTCGCGCCCGGCTCCGGGCCCCTGGACAGTCATGGGATTGTCAAAATAGCGTTTGGTGGTGATGCGGATGATATTATCGGCACCGTCAGCACGGGACAAGACGTGTTCGCGCAAGACCGCAGTGATGCCCACTTGACAACGACCATTTTTAAGCGAAGCCATATAGCGCAACAGCCGGCCTTGTGTCTCGGCAGCGGCGCGCTTTTCCTCGAATTCGGCATCCAGAGCAGGCAAATTGCGCCAAAACTCTTCCAATGATCCGGCGGCAAGGCTCTCCGGCAGCAATGGCTCAACTTGAACATCTTCGAGCTCCATCTGCAGACCGATTTCTCGAGCGAGTATCAATATTTTTCGAGCCACGTCTGTTCCCGACAGATCATCGCGCGGGTCCGGTTCGGTAAATCCGTTTTCATAGGCGCGGCGGACTATATCGCTGAACTTGTTCTGCGGCGACAAAGCGCTAAAGATGTAACCCAAAGTACCGGAAAAAATCCCTTCGATCTGCAGAATGTCGTCGCCGCTCTGTACCAGATCCTGAATCGTGCTGATCAACGGCAACCCGGCGCCGACCGTGGTCTCGTACAGGTAATGCAGGCGATGATCCTGAGTGAGCAGTTTCAGCTTGTTGTAAAATTCCTGCCGCATGGTGTTGGCGCGCTTGTTGGGCGTTACAATATGAATTCCGGCATTTAAAAAATCGACATATCGTCCGGCGACATCATCGCTGGCGGTGACGTCGACCAAGATGCTGTTCTGCAGTTTGAGTTCTTTGATCTGCTGCAGCAGGACATCCAAATTCACCGGCTGGGTCGATTCGCTGAGCGTCGATTGCCAATTGTCGAGATCAATGCCCTGGTCGTCAATCACCATTCTCTCCAGGGTCGCGATGCCGCACACACGTATCAATAATCCGTGTTTCATGAACAATTCGTCGAGCTCCCCGCGCATCTGTTCGAGCAGCGTTGAACCGATATTCCCCGCACCGATGATGAATACGTGCGACACGCGATGGGATAGATAAAATGCCGAATGAATGACGTTGACCGCTTTGACGGCATCGACTTCATGGACGACCAGCGAAACATTGCGTTCTGAAGAACCCTGGGCAATGGCGATGATGTTGATCGAGTTTTCACCAATCGCCTTGAATAATTTTCCGGAGATGCCCGGATGGCCGGCCATATTATCACCGACGGCGGCAATGATGGCAAGATTACTTTTCACCTCGATCTTGTCGATTTTGTTGACCGCCAATTCGGGAGCAAATTCCATATCCAGGGCTTCGCGCGCAGCGGGAATATCTTTCGACTGGATGACAAAACAGATGCTGTGTTCGGAAGAAGCCTGGGAGATCATGAT
>RPQV01000560.1 GCA_003818595.1 Calditrichota bacterium | reverse complement strand
ATATTTTTCTCATCGATCGCAACACGACGGGCAGACTCTATTTGAATGATGGCACCGGGCGGTTCACTGAAAAAACCAAGACCGGCGTTGATGCTGTTTTCGCCGACGGTCGAGGTTCGGCCACGCTGGATGTCAATCAGGACGGTCGCCTCGACATCTACGCGGCTGCCCGCGGCGGCTTTGCCGTGGATGATAAAACCAAAGAGGAAAAACCCTACGGCAGGAATTATTTCTTCCGCAATGACATCATCAACGGTAAAAACTATCTGCAGGTCAAGATTCTCGACGCCAATGAGAACGTGGCCGGAATCGGTGCAAAAATCTATATCTATCGACAGGGATCCATGGATAATGCCTCGGCGCTGCTCGGCTATCGCGAGGTGCTCAGCGCCAATGGCTACAAGAGTCAATCTTCCCTGATTCAGCATTTTGGCCTCGATGCCGCTTCCTCCGTCGATGTCAAAGTGGTATTCCCCGATCGAACGGAGCAGAGATTTACCAATGTGACAGCCAACCAGGTTTTCACGGTGCGGGCGAAACGGATCGATGCCGCCAAGCTGGTGCGCGATTTCAATACCGCACAGCAGGCCATCGCCGGCGAAGCCTACGAGATCGCCTACAAGACTCTGGCAGCCGATAATACGCCGGTTCCGGGTTTTCCGGTGACCTTCACCATCAAATCGGGAAATGGTTCGTTCAGTTCCAGCTCTTCAGTGACAACCAAAAGCGTCGATGCTGATCAGAACGGTCGCGCGCGCGTCGATTGGTACCTGGGTCCGCTCGTGGGCGCGAATCAGATCGAGGCAACGGCGGCCAACAACGGCACTCCGCTCAGCGGCTCGCCCGATGGTTATCAGGTCGTTTCATCTGCTGGCGCACCCTTTTCTGTGATAAAGTCAGCCGGCGACGCTCAAAACGGCTTTATTAACGAACAATTGCCGCTCGCCATCACCGCCAGGGTGACCGATAAAAACGGCAATGCTATTGCCAATCATCCGGTCGAATTCACCATTTCCTCCGGCAACGGCAAATTGAAGAACGGCAGTTCGCTGACGACGCAGCTGGTGATCAACAGCGATGGCAACGGCAACGCCGCCGCTGTCTGGGTGCTGGGGGACGTTATTGGACAACAAAGCGTGTACGCTCGATCGACTTACTCGGGCAATGCGCTGCAGAACAGCCCCTTGACATTCACCGCGACGGCTCAGCGACCATTGCGCAAGTTATCCTATGTTTCAGGTGACCGTCAAACCGCACAGATCAACACCATGCTTGCGGATCCGCTGCGCGTGCGTTTGGTGGATACTGATAATGTGCCGGTCACCGGTGAGTCTATTGTCTACAAATCACTCACTTCGGGCGCCAAGTTTTCAGGCAGTGATTCAATCACCGTGTCAACGGATAGTCAGGGATATGCGGGCGCAAGACCCACATTGGGCAGCGTGGCCGGCGATACTCTATATGTTTTTGAAGCCCGCGCCAGAAATGCCTCCGGTTCTCCGGTGACTTTCAAGGCCTCGGCTCTCACCGGCCCTCCGGCCAAGATCATTTATGTGAGCGGCAACAACCAGTCAGGGCCGGCGGGCCGTGTGCTGCCGCAAACGCTCAAGGTTCGACTTTTGGACAACCTGGACAATCCGGTCAAAGGGTATGAAGTTCAATATAATGTGACCGAAGGGGGTGGGTCGTTCAACGGGCAACAAAATCAGCTCATCAAAAGCGATGCGCAGGGTTACGCGGAAATACGCTGGCGTCTCGGCGAGCGAATCGGCAAAAATACCGCGACCGCCACGGCCGTGAATACCTCCCTGCCGCAGATCACATTCAGCGCCACCGGCGTCGTTGGCCCGGCCGCCCGTCTGGTTAAAAACGGCGGCGATAATCAAAAAGGGAATGCCGGCCAGCCTTTGGGTCAATATTTTGTCGTCTCGGTGACGGATTCGTTTTACAACACCGTTTCGAACCATTCAGTGACCTTTCAGGTGATTCAGGGCAACGGCAGCATCAATGGACGAACCCAAGTGACGCAGACAACCAATCCATTTGGACAGGCGCAGGTTCTCTACACCATGGGTCCCATCGATTATGAACAAAAAGTCCAGGCAACGGCTGAGCTGAGCGGGCTTTCTTTGATCGACAGCCCGCAGGTTTTCCGCGCCGTGCTGGGCCCCGGTGAACCGGAATCCATGAACTATATCGGCGGTAATAATCAAATCGGTCGAGTGAATGAAGAGCTGCCGGAGCCCTTTATTGTTCAAATCGTCGATAAGAACGGTATCGGTGTGCCCAATCACGAGGTCGAATTTGTCACCTTTTCCCAGGGTGCGGCCTTTGCCGGTGAAACCAGCATCAAAGTGCGCAGCAATACCGATGGTTTTGCACTCGCCACGGCGACGATTGGTTCGGTGTACGGCACCAATAATTATGCGTTCGAAGCCATATCCCGCTATAATTCCAAAAGCCTTAAAAACTCGCCTTTTCAGTTCTTTGCTTCAGGCCGCAAGAGTACGGCCAAAAAGATGCTGAAACCGGAGGGTGAGATCATTTACAGCGGCACGGTCGGTCAGTTCCTCGCGGACAGCCTTCAGGTTCTGGTTCTGGACGCACAAGATCAACCCGTGCCGGCCCATCCGGTCACTTTTAGCGTTGCTCAAGGAGTCATTTTTATAGAAGGTCAGCGCACGAGTTATGAGACGTTGTCTGATGAACACGGCATCGCCCGCGTCGCCGTCAAATTGGCCACGACGCCGGGGAGCGCCGTCATTCGTGCCTCTTCCGATGACGGCGTGAATCCGCTGTCGCCTGCCGTCCTCGAGTTTCAAGTCATTGCACTGGTCGGTGCTGCGGATGCATCGATGAGCTCGATCACAGCGACCAACAATGTGCTCGCCAACGGACAGAATCTGTCCAATGTTGCGGTCAAGCTGCGCGACCGGTTCAACAATCCGATTATCAATCAATACGTCACGCTGCAGACCGCCGGCATCGAGGTGTTTGTGAACCAGCCTGCGCTGCCGACCGACGCCAACGGCAGCACCAGCGCAACTATTTCTTCGATCAATATCGGCAAAGTCATGATTTATGCCCTGGTGAATAGTCAGCCGATTGTTACAACAGAAATCGAATTTGTTGCCGGTTTGCCGCAGATCGTCTCGGTGGAGAATAATGGGCAAACCTATGAAAAAGGCAAGACACTCCCCAACAAGGTGGGAGTATTCATCCAAGACGGCTGGATCCATCCGGTTAAAAACACCGAAGTGCAGTTTTTTGTCACCAGCGGTCAGGGTTCAATCGCCGAATCACAGCCTGTTATGACCGCAGAAGATGGCAAGGCGTT
>RPQV01000559.1 GCA_003818595.1 Calditrichota bacterium | reverse complement strand
CATCGATATTTTATCAAATCTTTTTTCAGTGCTGCCATCGGTATCTGTTTCTTCTTCTATCCGTTCACCTTCCAGAGTGGTCAAGGTGAGGCTGTTGATATCCACCGTACCGTTGATTTTGCCGTAAATTCGTCCAACCGAACCCCAGGAGGTTGAGGTGGGATAATCGAATGATTCGCTGAAAGAAGATCCGCTCCAGATGAGCGGCTGCAGAACGCCTTCATAAGGCGGATAATTCGAGACGGTCAGAAACATAAAATAATTTGAACCGTCGGTGTAGGGCATGTCTGCTGTCAACAAGATTTTGATTTTGGTGTATTGGGTTAGATCCATGTCCACCTTTTTCACCTCGATAGCTTGCGAGCGAATGCGGATGCCTGCAAATTCGGCCACGGCATAAATTCGATCTCCCTCCTTGAGTCCGGACAATGTCCCTTCAAAACTGCCGGTGATGCAGTCCACATCGCCGATTTTTTCATCATTTTGATTGTTCATGATGGCCATTTTGCCGGAGTAATAAAGCGGCAATGGATATTCTGTTGAGGTCGAATGGCGCACTTCACCGCGAATCAATCCATTGACGACGGCACTGTTTAATTCCACCTGGAATTGTGGAATAAACAGCCGTACCACATTGGCGCCGGCGCAGAGAATGTTCGGAACCAGTTCAGAGGCTAGCGACTCGACGCACTCTTTGTCGATATAGGGATACGTGCGCGAACGGATATATCCCAGATCCTTGCACAGCTTGACATTACGACCGCTGGGAAAACGATAATAATAGATGAATTCCTCGTCACGGTAGTCTAGACTCTGCAACAGCGGCGAGGGATAGCGGCCATCCTCATTAATAGGAGCGTAGTTCAGCCTGCCGGAGCCGTTGATGGTCTGCTCGGTAAAAAAATAGGTATTGGTGAATTGCGCCAGTTTTTCATGAATGGAACGGATGGTGGTGGCGCCGGCAAAAGCCGCTTTCAAATCAGGATCCGGTGCGTTTTCAGCAAATTTCGAGGCAAAAGCGGGATCAAACATTTCCTCGTAGGGGTCCGGACTGCCGAGCGCCCAACCGCCGCCGTATCCCAGCGGAGCGGCGTGACTGTCGTTACGGGTATGCGGCGGGCACCCCATGTCGGCGGTATTGTGCAGGACCTCACCAAGACAGCGGAAGGCTTTTCCCCACAGCGCTTTTTTATCGGCTTCATCAAGAGCCAGCAGGGCGAGTACCATGTACTCCTTACCTTGGGCGAGCGACCATTTGTTGGTGCTTCCTTTCTCGGTATCGCCCAGCGCCCATTCGATGGCGTCGATCCGCGGATTGGAATAGACTCCCTCCCAATAGGTTCCGCGGTTGGTGAGATATTTTCTGCCTTGGCTCAGACTCAGCGGATCGTAAAAATGGCGCACCGCTGCAGCAAGTTCCGGCTCGTCCGCCGAGTAGCCGCCGTGTTCAATCCACTCAAAGATGCGATAATCGACGGAACTTTCGGAGGTGCTGTATTCAAAATAACCGCCATTGGTGACGGCCATGCCGGTGTATTTATTTTTGTCGACAGTAATATCAATCGAATAAGAGGAAGGAAAGGCGTCTTTTAATTGATACTCCGCGTAATCCACAATCGCTTTGTTGATAGCCGGATGGGCCTTGTTGTTGTCATAGGCTTGTAGACGCTGATGAAAAAACAGCAACAACGACACAACCAACGCCATCTGCAGAACAGCATGATTTGTTTTCATAGCATCCCCTCCTCAAAACCGCACCAGCCGCCATACGCCATTGCCGCTGTTGGCATAGGCGATGGTGTAGGTGCGACCGTCGATCGATAATTCATATTCTGCGTATAGGGGCCCGGAAAAGATCAATTTGCGCGTCTGCAGCGCATCCCCCAATATCTGCAGTTTGGCGCCGGCTTCTACCAGGTCCTGGGCATACACAGCCTTGTATTCATCATTGATCTTTAGCAGGATCTGATCAACATTGCCCGATTTAAAAGCCGTGGCCAATGAATCGGAAAATGTCCGCAAAGAGGAGGTTTCAATGAGAGTTGCGGGCTGATCGCCGGGCGTTGTCGGGGGATTGTCTTTGGAGCAGAAGCAGATCAGGCTGGAGAAAAAGACCGTGCACCCCAATAGGATTGTCACCATCAAGCGGGGGAATTTCATAGCCGCCTCCTCTTTAAGTTCAAGAGCATCCGACATTAAATTGATCAAGAACAGCAGAACAAGACAGAACGGTTATCAGGAAAAGAAGCAGTAAATTCAATATTGGTCGGTTCAGCAGACAAGACGTCAGGAGTTCAGGTGTTCAGAAATAAATTCGATCCCAGAGAGGTGCGGCAAAGTCTGGCTGCCCAACGGCGATATTTTAATCATTTTGAATTATATACTCAAGGAAATTCACCCAACGATGCCATTTTCATCGTCATTCGGCGGTTAAAATTCTCAATGTCTTGACTCACGACCGGATGAGTTGCTATAGCTATTTTCAGCTTGCCATTTATAATCGAATTTTGTAAAATAAGAACCATTACTTTCTAAAATATCGGAATGATAAGCAGAATTTTTATTAATTATAGCAGTTTTAGCAAATAATGCGAAATGAAAACTCCGAGTATTTATCTTGATACATCAGTCATTGGTGGATGCTTTGACAGTGAATTCAAAATCTGGTCAAATGCCTTGATCGACGATATCCACCGTGGCTTATTTATTGGCGTTATTTCCGAACTCGTGGAAGCGGAGATATTCGATGCACCATTAAATATCCAAGAGAAGTATTTTGAATTCCTAAATCTGAATCCTAAAATCTTAAAATTAGATGAGGAGTCATTTGCGCTGGTTGAAAGTTACTTATCAAGGGAGTTAACAAGTTATGGCAAAGAATAATTATAATGAAATCATCTCGACGGTACGCAAAATTCGTGATCAACAAAGTAATGATATAATTGATAAATCTCCTCAGGAAAAAATCGAATACTTTCGCAAAAAGGCGATGAGCATCCATAATAAAGCCGAGTTTACAAAAACAGCCTCCTACAAGCCTATCGACTCTCTATCCGCCGAATGACCTCTCTATAGTTTCGCCAGCGCTGTCAGCCACCCTTTATAAAATTCCTTCACCTTGGCTTTTTGATCTCCCGGCACAAAACGGCGCTGCTGATGCGAGATCTCTTTGAGTTCAGCGATGTCTTTATAAATTCCACTTTCCAATCCGGCCATATAAGCCGCGCCCAGCGCCGACACTTCCTCCATGCCGATATTCTTCACCTGCACGTGCAATAGATCAGCGATAAACTGCATGACAAAAGCGTTGGCGGTGATGCCGCCATCGGTCATCAATTCCTT
>RPQV01000558.1 GCA_003818595.1 Calditrichota bacterium | reverse complement strand
GAGAGTGTCCTGCCGGCATCTATTTTTTCAAGATGGAATGCGAAAATGCTGTGATCACCAGGAAAATGGTGCTGGTGCTGTAAAGCGTTATCTGCGCGGTCGAGATGATGGAGATGAGCGGTCAGACATTATCTCTTGACATTCTGAATAAATTACTGTAAATTTTACGATGATGGACGAAAATTTACAGCAATTTCGATTATTAACCAATTCGCTGCCCGATACAGAAAAGCGAACGGTTATTTTGATCACCGGAGCTCGCCAAACAGGCAAAACCACTTTAGCGAAAACGAAATACCCTCATTTGCGCTATATCAATCTCGATTCACCAGAAAATCGAGAATTGATAAGATATATCTCCTCATCTTCCTGGCCGACAGATGTCGGCAACGCAATTATTGATGAAGCGCAAAAAGAACCTCTGGCGTTTGACAAGATTAAATTTGCATTTGATGCCGGCGATATATCGTTTCAAGTTATTTTGGGATCAAGTCAAATATTACTGCTCAAAAAAATTCGCGAGTCTCTTGCCGGGCGGATTTCAATCTATGAATTGTGGCCACTGATGATGAAGGAGCTTTACTACAAGGCGAATTCCAAGATGATTCAGCCTGCCATCGTTGATGAACTTTTCAATGGCGCCTCTTTAGATCAAGTGCTTGCAAAAAAACCTTCTGTTTTGTTCGCTGAGGATCAATTCCATAAAAAAAAGATCGAAAACTACCTGCTGCAATGGGGCGGAATGCCCGCTTTGCTGCCGCTGTCGGATGCTGAACGAACAAAATGGCTGCGAGATTATGAATATACTTATTTAGAACGAGACCTGGCTGATTTGGCTAGGCTTGATGATTTGATTCCGTTTAGAAAACTGCAAAAGCTTTCCGCTTTGCGTTCAAGCCAATTATTGAATTATTCCGAAATAGCTCGCGACTCGATGCTGAGCGTCGATACTGCGAAACGCTACCTTGAATACTTGACACTGTCTTATCAGGTGATATTATTGCAGCCATACTACCGAAATCTTACCAGTTCGGTAGTAAAGACGCCAAAACTCTATTGGCTGGATATCGGCTTATTGAGAACTCTTACCGGTTCTTGGAGCGAATTATCAGGCTCGATCTTTGAGACAATGATCGTCAGCGAACTTGTCAAATGGTTGCGGACAGTTCAAAAACAAGTTGACGTATATTTTTATCGCACGCGATCAGGATTGGAGCTGGATCTGCTGCTGCAAACACAAAATGGCATCATTGGCGTCGAAATAAAGTCTAGAGCACAAGTCGTTCCCTCAGACATCACCGCCATGAAACAAATTGCCGGCGTCTTGGGAAAAGAATGGAGAGGGGGACTCGTGATCTATCGTGGTGAACAAATTCTGAAATTGGCGGAACCTGATATCTGGGCTGTTCCATCATTTCGTCTATTTCTTTGACAACGCGGATCATATTCTGTTCGAGATAATGATGCGTTGTTGGTATTGAGTCCCCTAAAAGAAATGATTAGCGTCTATTCGCGTGTATTCGCGGTTCATTGCAGGAAAAAAGGAACCGCTAATGGACGCGAATGAACGCGAACCGAAAAACCAAAAAAATTATTGGCGTTCATTCGCGGTATGCGGGTAACCGTCGGTGCCGTCGTCGGATTGGTAGCCGCAGGATATTCCACCGCTGACATTCTGAAAGCTTACCCCTATTTGGAAGCGGAAGACGTTCATGAAGCGCCGGCCTATGCCGCATGGAGAGCAGAAGAAATTGAGCTGCCCTTGTCCACCGTATGAAGCTGTTGATTGACATGAACTTGTCGCCGGTAAGGAAATCAGATGAGGGATGCAGAGAAAATTATTTGGGGCAATCACGAATAATGAAATCGTCCGCCTAACCAAGAATTCAAGGTTCAAATAGGGATCAGAATTTTTCCGGCATCGATTCAGAGATATTTATAGATAAATGTTGCATATTTTATAAATTTGATTATGTTTAACAAGTATTGAACCAATGCGAGTGAATATCAATGCCGACAGCATTGCGAATTGGAGCTTATCGATTCTTTTTCTACGCAGGGGATAGAGATGAACCGCCTCACATTCATATCGAGCGGGATCATCACATTTGCAAGTTCTGGCTGGATCCGGTCATGTATTGCAAAAGTCAGGGATTCAACAGGAGCGAGATAAATCAGATTTACAAAATGGTGGATGAACATAAAGGTCGTCTTTTAAGGAGTTGGGATGAGTACTTTAACAATTGAAATAAGTGAACTCAAAGCCGATCATGTAAAAATCGCGGATGATACATTATTTGTGGATTTATCAGACGGCAGAAGTATAGCGGTCCCAGTCGCATGGTATCCTCGCCTCTTCCATGCAACCAGCCTTGAAAAAAATAATTGGAGACTGATCGGGAGGGGTGAAGGCATCCACTGGCCGGATTTGGATGAAGACATTAGTGTGGAGAACATACTCTCCGGCAGACCTTCACAGGAAGGACAAAGTTCATTTAAAAAATGGCTCGCGAACAGAAACGGATAATCTTCCAACAACTTCGTATCTCCGCCAAAACCTTCATTTATTTCAACATGCTATAACAGAGCTGCCCGTTTTCCCGCTGAACTCCTGAAAAATCTCTTGCAAAAGGTTCTGTTTTACAGTACAATGCCGCCGCATCACATGGGTGTTTGATCAAAAAAAATCAGTTCAATATTAATCTTATCAGCGGCAATGTAGATCTATTGTTTCGTCCAGTTTCTTTTACTGATTATTTTTTGCCTCAAAAATATCGGCGGCATTCTTTAAAAACGAACAGCTATAAAGAAGGGACACATGCCATCCAACGATACGGCGAATCATCCGCATTTTATGATCATCCCTTCCCTCCATTGTCCGGCAAGTTGCAGCTACTGTTTCGGCCCGAATCACGGCCCCCAGATGTCAGAACAGCGGATGGAGCAGCCCCTCCGCTTTATCAACAAAATCACCCAGGAATCGAATTCGGAAAAAATCAGTATCACCTTTCACGGCGGTGAACCGCTTGCTGCCGGACATGACTTTTGTCGCTTATTTCTGGAGCAACTCGCTGCCCGCCATTCGGATAAAAAGATTGATCTCAACATTCAGAGCAACTTATGGCTTCTCGATGATGAGTTCTGCGGCTTGTTTAAAAAGTACAACGTTTGAATTGGAACCAGCCTCGACGGCCCCGAAACCATCAACGACGCCCAAAGAGGAGCCGGCTACTTTAAAAAGACCATGAACGGTATTGACCTTGCGCGGTGTTGGGGACTCGACGTCGGCTGCATCGCCACCTTTACCCGAATGAACGCGCCGCGAGGGCGCGAGGTGTTTGATTT
>RPQV01000557.1 GCA_003818595.1 Calditrichota bacterium | reverse complement strand
GCGGTTTTCTGGAGGCGGTCTATCAGGAAGCTCTGGAGATTGAACTTGATGAGCGGCGAATTCCCCACGTGCCGCAAAAGCGGATAACGATTTCCTATAAAGGCAGGGTGCTGAACAAGGAGTACATTGCGGATTTTTTGTGCCATGATCGAATTGTAGTCGAGATCAAGGCCATCAAAGCAATCACGGTGATTGAAGAGGCGCAAATTCTCAACCACTTGAAAGCCACGAATCTTCCGCTCGGGTTGATCATTAACTTTGGCTCGCCTCGACTTGAATGGAAGCGCTATGCTAATACATTGAAAAACCGCTAATAAACGCAAATGAACGCGAACCGAAAAACCGAAAAGAAATAATTGGCGTTTATTTGCGTGTATTCGCGGTTCATTGCGGGGAAAAAGGAAGAGCCGATTGACGCAAATGAACGCCAACCAATTAACTCATTAGCGTCTATTGGCGTTCATTCGCGGTATAGAGACGACAGTACTCATCCCTCAATCATCAATCGCCTGCCCGACCATCTGCCTGAACTTCCAGCCGGTCTCGTCATGAATCGGCCCTTGGGTCTGCTTCATCAGGATGCCGATCACCTGTTCCTGCGGATCGGCAAAGTACTGGGTATTGAAATAACCGCCCCACTCGAACGTTCCCGCGCTGCCGATACCGCCTTTGTTCTGACCTTTGGCAGTGACCACCGAAAAAGCCAGGCCGAACACCTTATCCGGGTTGTCACCCCAAATGTTGCCGATTTGATTGCCCATGATGCAGTCAACCGTCGTTCGGCTTAAAATGCGCACGCCGTTGTATTCACCGCTGTTGAGGTACATCTGCAAAAAGACGGCATAGTCTTTGGCCGTGCTCGACAGTCCCGCGCCGCCGGAGAAAAAACGTTTGGCGCCCTTGACGGGATAGTCGGTATCATAAAAAGTGACGGGATATTTCGTCCATTGCTCATCGACCTTTTGCTGAACAGCCACCAGTCGCCCGGCTTTATCGTCGGGGAAATAAAAGCGGGTATCGTTCATGCCCAGCGGTTCAAAGAGGCGAGTCTGCAAAAAGACGTCAAACGGCAGACCGGAAACGACTTCTATAAAATAGCCTAACACGTCCAATCCTTCGCTGTAGGTGTATTTTTCGCCGGGATTGTGATGCAGCGGCAGCGCAGCCAGCTTTTTCACGCTCTCGGCAATGGTGATGTTCTCGGTGGTAAACAGGTCGGTTACGCCGGCCTTTTGATAAATCATCTTCATGCGCTCGTCGCTGTCAATGAGGCCGTAACCGATTCCCGAGGTGTGGCTGAGCAGATGCCGGATGGTGATTTCCGATTTTGCGGCTTCAGCGGTATAACTGGTGTCGGCATAGTTGAACGATTTCAGCACCCGCGGGTTTTTAAACTCGGGTATGAATTTCGAAATCGGGTCGTCGAGTTGAAATTTCCCCTCTTCCCACAGCATCATCACCGCCGTGGAAGTGATGGCCTTGGACTGTGAGGCAATGCGAAAGATGTCATCGCGCTTTAATGTTCTGCCGGCCTGATTGTCGGCCATGCCGTAGGCTTTCCACAAAACAATCTTGCCTCTACGCGCCACCAAGGCCACGATGCCGGGAATGTCGCCTTGGCTGACCGCGTCGGCGCACATTTGATCAATGCGGGCAAGCCGTTCCGCAGAAATTCCGACGCTTGCGGGCGAACCTTCGGCCAGTGCAGGAGATTTCCTGATGGAGTGGGTTTGCGCTTCCAGTCCGCTGCTGATGATCAACAAACTGAGGAAGAAGAACGCCGGAAAGTGCAAGAACCATTTTCTTCTTGACTTTATCATGCAGAATGTCAAGTTTAAGTGAGAGCCGAATAGCGCTGAGAAATGCCGAGAATTGCGCGATGTTTTCATAATGATGAGCCTCCTGTCGAAAACCGCCGGTGAATCAACCAGTGTAGATGCACGTTGTTGTGAGTTTCTCAAGATACAAAAATTCAAGACAACTTTCAGGCGGAAATTTCCGCAGGGAGAGCAAGCGGCCTGCAGCAGGCGCGGTTAATTGAGCCGCCTTGACGGCGTTGGGAATGTCATTGAATTCTGATCGTCATCAACTTTTCTATTTTATGCGCTTTGCTCTCCTGCAATTCGATACCTCTGCCGCCGATTTACCAAGAAGGGATAAAAAGAATCATGATGCCCATGCGACCCTTTATACTCATCACCGTGCTGCTTTTTATTGCCTGCAGCGAAGAATCAACGGAGCCAACGAAAGAGCCCGTCAACTACCGCCAGGAGATGCGGCGGTTTGTCCAAGAGATCAGCCGCTATGCCGAGGAACGGCACGCCGGATTCTTCATTATCCCGCAGAACGGCTTGGAGCTGTTGACAGCGAACGGCGAGCCGGACGGGGCAATCGTTGCGGACTATCTGGCGGCGATTGACGGCGTCGGGCAGGAAGATTTGTTTTACGGCTACGTCGCTGACAACGAGCCGACGCCACTGTCCGAGCGCGCTTATCTGACCGCATTCTGCGACATCGCCAAGCGAAACGGCGTGCCGGTGCTGACCACGGATTATTGCCGTTCTCACCCAAAAATGGACGACTCTTATTCTCAGAATCACGCCAAGGGCTACCTCTCCTTTGCCGCTCCGGAAAGAGAATTGACCGTCATTCCAGAGTATCCTCCGCAACCGTTCAATGTCAACGCCGGCGACATAGCCGCGCTCATCGCGGCGAAGAATTTTCTTTATCTGATCAACTTGGAAAACTTTGCGGACAAGCAGAGCTTTATCAAGGCGGTCAGCGGCACGGACTATGATTTGATCATCACCGATTGTTTTTGGGGAGATCAGGCGTTCACCACCGCCGAAGTGATGCAGATGAAGACCAAGCACAACGGCGGCAGGAGAATTGTGGTGTCTTATCTGAGCATCGGCGAGGCGGAAGAGTATCGCTATTACTGGCAACCCGGTTGGACCACAAAACCTCCGAGCTGGCTGGGCGCAGAGAATCCGCAATGGGCCGGCAATTATGCCGTTCGCTATTGGGAGCAAGAGTGGCAGAAAATCATCTTTGGAACAGATTCTTCATACCTGGAACAGCTGCTTGCGGCGGGATTTGATGGCGCCTATTTGGACAAGGTGGATGCATTTGAACAGGAGACGAATTGATGAACGCGCTGGGGAAAACGAATAGAAAAAGAAAAGGGTTTGGCGTATGATTTCCACCCTCATCTTTGATAACGACGGCGTTTTGGTGGATACGGAAAGGCTGTTCTTTGAGGCCAACAGGGGCATTCTGGAGGCCGAGGAGATCGAGCTGACAACGGCCTATTACCGGCAAACCTCACTCCGGCAGGGCGGCAGCTGC
>RPQV01000556.1 GCA_003818595.1 Calditrichota bacterium | reverse complement strand
TCGAGCTCTTCGTGGTTCATATAATTCACAGTTCAAACATCTTGTCAGCTCAAGCGTCAATAAGATGCCGTCCCCAGGGAATGAGCACCCTTCGACTCCGCTTCGGGTGCGAAGCAACCGCCCCGCAAGTCATTGCATTGAGGACGCAACTTGTCTTCCAAGCTTCGCTTGGTCTTTTCTGTGCCTATCCCGTCGATGATGCTGCAGGATTCGAAGCAAAGCTTCGAAACCAATTTGCGTAGCTGTATCAAAACCTATTGTCCTTCAGTCCCGCGCAAAACCGCAATGATTGACCTCGCACCAGAAACCAAGACACAAAGAAATAAATGGCTGATATAAAAAAAGGTTATTCAACTCGTCGTACAACTTTTCAATTTGTCAATGCGGGTGCGGCAAATTCCCAACGTGAATGATAAGACGCCCCTCTGTGTCTTCGTGTCTCCGTGCGAGGTCTCTCTTCGCGGCACCCCATCCTTGCGGAAGAGCGCCCCAGTCGCGGAAGGAATTGAACCATCCTGCCGCCTAATCCTTCAACAGCCTGCCGATCGAGCCCAGCATCTCATTCTCTTTTGAACTGAGCGCCCGTTTCTTTTGCACAGCATGCAGCAAATCGGCGGACGCCTGCAAATCCCTCTTGTATCCGGCCTCGTCGCGCAATTCATACTTTATTCTGGCCCGCTGATAAAGGCAATTACAGTCCGCGGGCGCCAGACCGACCGCCTGATCCGCATCCTGCAATGCCCTGGCGAAATCATTCATTTGCTGCCAAGCCAGACTCCTGGCGTAATAAAACGCCGCTTCGCCGGCAAAATGATTGATCATCGCCGTATACGCATCAATCGCCGCCTGCCACTCTTTTTGAGTGTAATAGATCAATGCGATGCGATTGAGCGCTATTTTACTCATGCCCCACACTTGCGAATAGGCTTCATATTCTGTCAGCGCTTCCCGAGCATCGCCGCTTTGCTCCAAAATTTCAGCCTTTTTGATCATCAACGGCGCATTCTGAGGATTTTTATCAATTTCAGCCGTCAGCAGCGAAACGGCTTTGTCGAAATCAACTTTTGCCGCCTCTGGCGATGATTGATGCAGAGCATACATTCCCCGCTGATAATAGACATTATAATCCAATGAATCAGCCGCGACGGCTTTGTAAAAATCAGCCTTTGCTTTTTCCGGAACTCCTTGAATATTGAGCAAAATAGCCCGTGAGATATACAACCCCGATTCATCCGGGTATCGGCTGATTAGCGTATTTAAAAGCGATAAAGCGGCAGCATATTGCCTGGTCTCCTGATAGGCTATGGCCAGATCATATTCGACAAGTTTATCGCCGGGTCGCAGCGTCAACATCTCCTGAAAACAAGCGATTGCTTTATCCCATTGACCCAGTTTTTGATAGCCGGTGGTGATCAGTTCGTACGCTTTATAGCCTTCCGTTTTTGAACGGATCAGCTCCAATCCATCCTCGACGGCGCCGTCGTAATCATCGAGCAGCAATCTCAAGTTCCCCCGTTGGTACAAGAGCAATTTATCCGAGGGATTGTTCCGCATCTGTTTTTCGAGCAGTCGTTGCGCTATTGCCCGGTCAACCAGATCAGCCTTGGACAATGACCTGCCCAGCTTTTGGTTGATCAAAATTCGGTTCACATAAGCGTCAACATAGGTGCTGTCATCTTGAATCGCCAGGCTGATATTATTCAACGCACTTTTATATTCATCGTCATTAATCGCCAACACCGCCAGCCGGTTATAATAGACGGCGTTTTTAGAAAACTCATCGACGATTTTTCTGAATTCTCCATGATTCGCCGGAAAGAACTCGGGAATATTGGCCGCCCGCTTTTCACACGCCAGGCTTTCCAGAAAAACAGGAGGCGAATCATCGCCGTTTTCATCAATATGGGTGAGATATAATTGGGTGTAGGGCCCTTTGCTCTTGGACGAAAACACAATCCACTTGCTGTTGGGCGACCAGGAGTGCCAGGAATTCATCTGATCGGTATTGCAGGTCATCAGGCGCGGATGGCCACCGGCCGCGGGCATGATGTAAAGCCGACTGTCCGGCTGCAGCAGCATAAAGTTTTCCGCCTGGCAGAATACGATCCATTTCCCATCGGGCGAATAACGGGCGAAATAGTTGCTCTTGCCGTTACCCGACGCCCCGGAGACCGGAACCGCCTTCCCTCCCCTTCCCTCATCAAAGGGCAGACGGCACAAATCGAATTTGAACTCCTTTTGCCCGGATATAAACTCGGACGCATCTTCCGGCTTGATCAATACCGTTGATGAATTCTCTATTTTTGAAGAAACATAGCGGGCAGCCCGACTGAACATGATCTCGCGACCATCAGGCGACCAATTGGGATTGCTTTGGACAAATTTTTTATCCGCTGCGCCCTCGAGTTCATAAAACCGTTCTGCCCCCCGATCATAGACCGCAATGATGCCTTTGATCGGAAAAAACAGTTGCGAGTACATTAAATTATCGACAGCCACAAAGACAGAGCGGTCCTTGACCGTCGAAAGCACATGCCTGCCGTCAGGCGATATCTGGGAGAGCAGTCCAAACGTGTTTTCACCGTCTTCCCTTTTATAATCGCTCCAGGTGATGATTTTATCAAAGGTTAATTTCACTGTATCCTGCAGCGCGGCGATGACGTAGGAACCTTTGTCATTGGCATAATCGATATCCATCGCCAGTCTGCCATTATTTGAAAATGTGTGGCAATTGGCGCACACCGGGATATTGTCCAGCACCTTTTGCGGTTTCCCGCCCCTGACCGAACCCAAGTACCATTCAATTTCATGTACATTCTTGACCGCATAACCGAACGGCAGCGGAACCGCTCGATAAAAAATCGGGGCGCCGACTGAATCGGCTGAAATCGAGAAGGCTGTACGACACGATGAATAGTGCGCCTTGAGCATTTTTTTATGCGCGCCCAAGATGGTCAGGTATATCGAGTCATGGCCGGAGACTTTATTGATTTCATCCCACACCGTTTGATCCGGTCTCCATGACATTGTAGCGGCAACTGCGCGGTGCACTTCCGTTCCCTCGGACGTCACCAGTTGGATAGTCCACCGACCTTTTGGCCCGTAGGAATCTTGCCAGGAAAACAGAGGAGCAGGCAATTCCGGCGGAAAAATCGCGCCGGTTCGAGGATATTCCATCTCAATCGCAAGCCCGACGACCTCGCCCCGCGCTATGCTTTTGAGCTGTTCTTCGATCCGGGTATTATTGCATGACCACATCAAGGCGAATAAAATGTAAAGCACCAACCTGCGGAATCGTCTCCAGTATACAGATTGACTTTTTGAACTTTGCATGGACCGTCCTCTGGATTTAAT
>RPQV01000555.1 GCA_003818595.1 Calditrichota bacterium | reverse complement strand
GGAGCACCTCGATCAACACCTCCTGCAGCGGGCAACTCTCTTCCAAGCTCAAGGGTTATGCTCGACTTTCTTTTCAGAAAAAGGATGCATTTTCCCCGCAAATACTGCCTGAATTAAATTTGGTCTGGCTTGCCGATTCCAGCCGAACGATGAGTTTTTGGCTGAATCGAACGATCGTTTATCCGAGTTTGCAGGCACGCTATGCAGCTGGTGTACCGGCCTGGGGAAATCCACGGTTGGATTTTGCTGACTATATTCATGGGGGAGTGATGATGGCAGCGCATCCCGGGAAGGTCGCCATTTCGGCCAGTTTAGCCATGCAAAGACGCCAAAAACAGATCCTTCCCGCCTATGATGGCGAAAGAGTGATTTACACCAATCAATCCACCTGTTCGGTGCTAGTCGCTGAAGCCCAGGCGGATGTTCAATTGAATAAAGTTCGTTTGTTCAGTAAAGGTCAATTATTTCAAGTGGTATCTCCGGATCTATACATTGTTAATCGTCCCCATATCTACCTGCAGGGTTTCCTCCAATATCATTTATTGGCATTTAAAAATGATCTCAATGCTCAACTACGCTTGGGCTGTTCTGTTCTGGGTCAGTCAAAGGGAGCATTGCCTTTTCATGCGGCAGTTTCAAATCAACTTGTTGATATCAAACCGGCCATTTACCCCTATGTGCACGCAATTCTTGATTACGGCGATGCTGATATCTTTTTCGCATATGACAATTTCATCGATGCTCAAGTCAGTTATGTATATGGCTATGTGATGCCGCAGCTTTGGTTTCACTGGGGATTTGTGTGGCATTTTGTCGATTAGGTGATGAGAAGAGACGCGTTGCGTATATGAACGTGTCAACCTAAAGTCGATGCCATCAAATGAAGATCTTTAAAAATTCATTGCAACTGTTCCGTTTTATAACTATTTTGTCATATCAATTTGATTCTTCGAGTATCGGGTTAAAAAGGGAAGCCGGTGCGATTCCGGCGCAGCCCCGCTACTGTAAACCTGATTCCGCATACGCGGTCTAAAAACGATCCGGCCATGAGGCCACTGTTCCATGATGGGAATGGGAAGGCGGCCGGATTCAGGTGAGTCAGGAGACCTGCCGATAGTCTTAACCAGCAACCTTCGCGGGAGAGGTGTGCGTGAGCCGTCGCAGACAAAATTCTCGCCCAGCGCTCCATGGCGTCATGGGCTTTTTTTTAAACTTTCAGATACACACTACCCGTTCACATCTATTCCTTTTCTATTTCCTTTTAATCTTTTTCGCTCGCGCAGTTGTTGTTTTCCCCCAATCTGTTGTCAAAATTTATGGACAGGTCCTCGATGATCAATCCGGCCTTCCTCTGGCGAATTCCAATGTTGAACTGCTGAACTCAGCCTACGGCGCTGTCACTGATGAAGCCGGGCAATTCATGCTGGAAAACCTTTTCAACGGCGAATACGAATTGCGCGCGAGCTATATGGGATTCAAGTCTTTGCTAAAAAAGGTTAATGTTACCAGCGACCAGCCTGCTTTTATCATTTTTCGACTCAAGCCGCAGGTGTTGCTATTGGAACAAGTCAACATCACTGCAAAACGAGACGGTGGTGAATCAGTTGACAATGTTTTGGTATTTACGCAACAAGATATTCGTCGCACCCCGACCCTTTCGTTGGGTGATTTTATTCAGCGATTTGCAAATGTTGACGTCAATCGTACAGGCGCAGCCGGATCTCGCCAAACCGTTTCCATCCGCGGAGCCAATGCGAATCAGGTGCTAGTCCTGCTGGATGATGTCCGTCTCAACGACGGTTTGAGCGGTGAAGTCGATTTGAGCCAAATACCGTTGAATATGATTGAACGTATTGAAATTCGCCCCGGCAATGAAGCTTCCCTTTATGGCAGCGGTGCGTTCGGCGGCGTCATTGCTTTGTATACTACTAAAGGCGGAGAAAATCGTTTCCGTTTGACCTCCCAAAATGGTTCTTTCGGTTTTTGGTCAATCGAACCCTCGTGGTCGGGTCGTAAAAAGGGATGGGAAGCTTCCATTGCAGCGAATAAACTCAGTGCACGCAATGACTATTCTTTTCAGTTCCAGCAGGATGATAAAGTTAAAACGACTGATCAACGTTTGAATGCGGATTTTTCATCTTACAATCTTTTTCTGCATCTTGGATTGGTAAAAGGCAATCATCATTTGTCTTGTAAAGCGCATCGGTATACCTCGGTACGCGGGCAACCCGGCAGCGTCTTTGCGCTGACGCCTTATGCACGAGCGCAGGCGACTCGCAGTAAAGCGACGGCATCTTATCAATTTGAATCGAATATGTGGAGTGTCCGCGGCCAACTGCACGTTTCCCAAGACCAAAGCGACAACGAAAACCTTCTGCCGTTGCAACCGGTTTATGATTTCGGCTCGGTGCCGCAGTTTGCATTCCACAATCAATTATCAACAACCGTGTTTCAATTGGAAACCGAAATGAAACCGTGGTCAGGTTTTGAACAGAAAATGGGTGTTGAGGGTCGGTTGGTCAGATTCAATAGTTATAATTTGCTGCAGTATGTTGCTCAACCGATTGATGATGCATCGGAACAAACAACAGCATTTTTTATTCGTCAGCGGATCAATCATCATTTGAACTCTATATTTTTTTCATTGCTGCCGGCCGTTCGTTTTGATCATGCGTTATTCTCAAGTGCTGAGCGAAAGAGATGGGAGAATCATTGGAGCCCTTCTTTGCATGTTTATGCGTCGTGGGGAGGCGAGTCGATAGTCTATTTTAAAGTCGATGTGGCCAAAGGATTTCGTTATCCCACTTTTGCGGATTTATATTATCAGGATTTTCGGGTTCAAGGACAAGCTGATCTACTGCCGGAAGAAAGCCAATCCGCCGAATGGGCTATTGGCGGGCAATTAAAAATGCATGGTCGATGGAACGCAGAAGTGAAACAGTTTGAAAACCGCTTTAGGAATATGATCGTGTGGCGTCTCGGCAGTTTCGAGTTTTTTCGTCCCTACAATACCGATGCAGAGCTGCGGGGCACGGAAATCGTGCTGAGTTATACCACTCCAGCCTCTTTTTTGAGTCTTGAGGCAAATGTGAGTTTTCTCCGACCGCTCAATAAAAATCCTAATCAAACCTTATACAATAAATTTCTGCCATATCGTCCGTTGAACGCGCTTAAAGGCAGAGTGACATTACAGCATCAAAACTGGAGCTCAATTTTGGATGTTCGCTGCATAGGCAGCCGTTTTCTCAATGAGGCCAATACGAAAGAATTACCCCCATATCGGGTCTTTGATGCGACGCTGAGCAAAATGGTTTTTATCAATAAACGACGTCTTTCAGTAAACGCGTCGATGCTGAACATTTCCAACGAGCAGTTTGAAATG
>RPQV01000554.1 GCA_003818595.1 Calditrichota bacterium | reverse complement strand
GATATGTGGGGTCCGCAGGATGATCAGGATTCCATCAATGCGCTATATCGGGCGATCGACTTGGGCATCAATTTTATTGATACAGCGCAAGGTTATGGCAAAGGTCACAGCGAAGAAATTATCGGTCGAGTATTGAGAAACAGAAAAGAAGAGATTTATGTGGCTACAAAAATTCCGCCGGTGCCGGGCACTCGATGGCCAATGCCGGAGGATCAGGATATTATGGCGGCATATCCGCCAGATTATATCATACGTGAATGCGAAAAATCGTTAAAGCGGCTCCAGCGTGAATGCATAGATATTTATCAGTTTCATACATGGTGCTCAAATTTCAATATTCGCGATGAGTGGCACGATGCAATGAGCAAGCTCAGACAACAGGGGAAAATAAGAGCCATAGGTGTATCTGTTCCTGATCTAACACCGGACAGCGTTATTGGCGCACTGGCGATGGACAAAGTCGATGCGGTGCAGGTTGTTTATAATATATTTGAACAAGCGCCCTTGAGAAATCTCTTTCCAGTGACACAACGACTGAACAAGGCGGTAATAGTACGCGTTCCTTTTGATGAAGGCGCACTCACCGGTAAATATACGAATCAAACCAAGTTCGTGGAGGGTGATGTTCGAAATCGATATTTTCGCGGCCGTAATTTTACCGCAATGCTTAAACGAGTTGATCGAGTTCGAGAATTTAAGAATAGACATCACCCCGAGATGAGTCTGGCGGATTTTGCCTTGCGCTTTTGCCTCAGTCATGCTGCAGTCAGCTCGGTGATTCCAGGCATTCGCAACGTCCAACAGGCGGAATCGAATGCATCTGTTAGTGACGGCAAAATATTGGAGAGAGCCGAATTACAGGAAATGGAGCAGCTGGCATGGAAAAAGGATTTTTGGTTCAACGAAATTGAAGATAATATGGAATAATTGAATGACTGAATGATGAAATCCAGGAGATTTGCATGAAAATCAAGATAATACTCATCAGCATGACATTATGGCTTACCCATTGTGCGGGACAGGGAGAATACAATTATGAAAGATTATTGCGCCGGCCGGGAACTATTTATCACCATGTACCAGTAGGATTATGTGAGGATTATCCTGAAGAAACAACAACATTAGAAATCATACGAAACGATCTGGAATTTTTTAAGCGCTCTCAAATTGATTTATTGCGTATCTCGTTCGGCTGGGATGCTATAGAATATGAAAAAGGGAAATTCGATTGGCATTTCTGGGATGATTATGTTCGCATGGCCGTCGAGGATTACCACATCACACTCATCCCCTATATCTGTTATACACCAAAATGGAATTCAGCCTGTGGTCAGGATACCATTAATTTTTGGCATTATCCCCCAAAAGACTATGATGCATTCGGCTCCTTTATGCGTCAATTGGTAAAACGATATGGTAAATGGATCAAATCGTGGGAATTATGGAACGAGCCGGATATCGGCGCTTATTGGCAGGGTAGCACCGAGGAATTTGCGCGCCTGGTCAAAATCGGCTCGCGAGCTGTCCGCGAAACTGATCCAAAGGCAATTGTGGTTCTTGCCGGGCTGGCTCACAGAACCGAATTCACCCTCGAATTGTTTCGCGATTTCGGCATCAGCCCCTTCGTCGATGTGGTGAATATACATAATTATTTTGAAACTTGGCATCCCGCTCACGTTGAGGCCATCACAGACTATGTGAATGATATCGCCGATATCGTCGAGCAGTACGGCGATGGTCAATCCATCTGGATGGCCGAAGTGGGTTACAGCACATGGCGAGTCGGCGCCAAGGTGTCCGATGATTATACTGCATATTATGATTATGAACACACGCCGGACTATCAAGCAGTTGATCTGTTCAAACGCCTGGCGCTGGTTGCATCGACCAGCAAGATTGCGACGATTGCCTGGTACGAACTAAAAGATCTGCCTCAGGCGGAAAATGTCATCGGCGACAATAATAATCGAAATTTGGGTGTCGCCTACCTCGATTATGCACCTAAACCCGCCGCATCGGCACTGATGTTTTTTAATCAATTGTTTTCAAAGCCTTATCGAACAATTACACATGAGTTGACCCTTGTTACCGAGTCATTTTCAGACAGTCGAGTACTCGGTTTTGAAAATCAAGACGGGAGCGTCATCCTCGTTGCCTGGCTGCAAACCAGTAATCCGGGGAAACGAGGGGACGAAAAACACGGTCAGGTGAAGGACATACGACATGAGCGTATCGACATTACCATTCCTCGATTAATATCTGGCGACATCACCCAATATGACGAGCTCGGAAATGCCGCTGAATTCAAACAGGTCGAAAAGAGGGCCAAACAGACGATTTTAACAGACATCGAACTGAGAGGCGGAGAGTTGGTCGTTATTCGGCTTTCACTTTAATCGGAGCCATTTCATGGTCATAAATCCAATCAATCCAAACCAAACTGAATTCAGCCGATTCGGAAGTATAGTCATTCAACCAAAGGATTTACCTCTGTCGCAGACGGAGGAGTACCAATATTGGTCAAATATTGCCCATTACCACATTGACGGCGATACTGAAATAGGTCTATGCACAGTTTTTCGAAGATCGACTCCAGTTATCGCGGAAGTGGAACGCCATTTAAAAACTCCGGAGATTTTAATACCGATTGATGCTCCATTTGTGTTGCCGTTATTGAGAGAAGGCGAAGATGAGGATAAAATGCAGGCGTTTACTGTCGATATCGGTCAGGCGGTGGTGATCGAAAGCGGCGTATGGCACAGCGCCTGTTTTCCAGTCAGCAAGCCGCAGGCGAGCTATTTTGTCATTTTTCGTCAGGGTACACCGCACGAGGACGTTTATAAGAAGAGCATCCTTTCACCCATTCTTTTACAATACTAAAGGTCAGCTATGTCCGCGACAATTTTCTCTAAAACTATGAGGATTGATTTTCATCAGGATGCATCTCTTTTTGATATTCATTTAACTCACCCATTTTTGCATCAGTTCGTGAAAAATGGTGAACAAGAGATAATCATTCGTACCGCGACTGCTGTTTCTGATCCGGCAGTACTGACTCTCTCTGAATGCGAACCTTCGCGTAATGATTCGAGCACTTTAAAGTTTTCTGATCGAGAAAAAAGATGTTCAGCGGAACTGAATATCGATGTTGAGCAGGAGTTGCTGCACTTAAATTTAACTGCGCATGCTCCGGAACCGATATGGATGATTGAATGGAAAATTCATGGACTGATTTGCGACGAGATTATTGTGCCCGCGCTCGGAGGGCAATTGATCACTTCCGAAATGCCCGAAGAGACTGAATTGAGCTATAAATATCCATTTTGGCTCAATGCTCAGTTCATAATCGGCATGAATTCAGGAAACGGTTTTCTGCTCCATTCTCG
>RPQV01000553.1 GCA_003818595.1 Calditrichota bacterium | reverse complement strand
GGTTCACCGCAGGATGAAGCAGTCCCTGACCACCGCAGATCGCATTTCCATTCACCTGTGCGGCGATGCCACCCGACATTTCAAGCTCTTTCGTGATGAACTGGGCGTTTACAGCTTTGATACCGGTTTCCCCATTGACTTTACCTGGCTGAGGAATGATGTGGGAACAGAAGTAGAAATCTTCGGCGGTCCCCGATCTACCCTGTTATGTGACGGAACATCGGAACAGGTTGCGGCTGAGACGCGCCGCATTCTTGATTCAGGAATCCGGGAGGGCGGACGTTTCATCCTGCGCGAAGCTAATGATTTGATACCGGGCACACCCATCGAGAATCTGGCGGTTATGTATCAGACCGCCCGCGTTCATGGGGCGTATGCATGAGGAAGTGGTGGTGTTTCTGAGGGGGATTTTGATTTGCCATTGAATATCTATGTATTTATTTCTACTCCTTTCATTGCTTGAAAAGCTTATTGCGAACAGCTGCTGATTGATAGGAATAATCGACGGAATACATGTGCTCATCGCCGGGACTCGACGTTCTCAGGGGTGACGGTACCCTTGGTGCGAGGCCAGCTCCGCCTTTGTTCCGATTTACAATTTTAGAGACATCCCATCAACGTAGAGGCGCGGTGGCCGCAAAGGATTGAGGTGAGATTCATGGTTGTCAAGAATATGATGTTCAAAATTTCCAGGGTCAAAGCTACCTGGGGCGAATATATCATCAATACGCTTTGTACAGAATAAGCCAGGAACTCGTCGTACACCTTGGCCATCTGCTGCATCTGCATCGATGTGCGGGATGAAGGTGTGCGACGAGTTCTTTGCGCGGCTCGGTGAAGACTCGGCGGTTTTTCCCCGCCCTGATTGGATAATATATCTTTTAACGCATCAAAACCATTTTCTGGCTCAAAACGGACTGAGCTGATCTCAAAGTGTAGAGGTAAATACCTGTCGGCAGATCTTTTGCATCAAATATCACCTGGTAGTTGCCGGCATTTTGAACCTCGTTGACTAGGGTTTCCACTTGGTGCCCCAGCACGTCATAGACTTGCAGTTCAACGTTGCCCATTGTCTTGACCGCATATGAGATTGTGGTCGTGGGATTGAATGGGTTCGGGTAGTTTTGCTGCAGGGCGAATTCTGTTGGAGCAGTCGGTTCTTTGTCATTGACTGCGCTTTTGATTTCACCCAGCAATTCCAACTCGGCCATTTGCATCAACCCTTCGGTATCGAAGTTTATGGCGAGGATGTTCAGCCGAAATTTGCTGAACCATTTATCGGTGTTTTCGAACGTCCACTTTTTAGTCATGAAGCGTTCTTCCCACACATCCTGATCCGTTACGGTGTGGAGCGTCACCCATGCGCCTGTTCCTGCGTCCCAGCCCAGTAATTCCCAGCTTCGGAGATCGCGTGCGGGAGTGTCATTGGCAGAAGTGATCGTGTATTCCGAGAGCAGGGCAAGATCGCTGATCTCGTAGTCAATCCATGACTGCTCGGCGCCGACCAGATACTTGGTGTTGACGTCATTGTCGATGAGTTTTTCGATGCGTTCCGCATCGGGAGAGCCGTCGCTGTTCGGGCCGGTCCAGGGCAGGGCATCATTTGAACCGACGATCGTGCCGCCCAGATCGGTAATGTCAGTCAGGCCGGCCGGCGGCTCGGATGAGCTGTAAAGGATGCTGGCATATCTATCCGCTGTTTTCCCGTGAAAGATACCGCGGGACCATTCCAGAGCGTCGACGATGTGATCTTCATCCAAGTCGTTCGCCATGATCGACATCATCTGGGCTTCGTCAGCGATGATTTCATCCCATTTTACCAAAGCGACTTCGAGGATTTCCGTATAACCGCCGGCATCGTTATCAGTGTGAGTTCCAAAAAACGCTTTTCCATCACAAGCTTCAATGCTAGATGAGCCATTCCCTTCAGCCAACGCGAGCGGATCGCCGTTGGTGTTGCGCCATGAATTATAAGCCGTTTCGGTGTAATCCAGCAAAGCCAGTCCGATTTCTGCCGACGGCATGGGGCCGCCAATGTCATCCGGAGAATTGGCGTCGAGGACAATCTGGTAGGCATCATCCATCCAGATGCTGCCGAGATTAGTCATGTGAGTCTCATCGAACTTGTACTCGTTATCAATTTTTTTCAGGGCAAAATAGACATGGTCGTCATCCCACAAAATCTTGAACCAGGCGGTTATGTCGTCCGCTCCCCAATAGTTTTGATTACCTTCGCAGGCGCCATCAAAAATATAGCAGGATTCCGCGGTTTCCTGGACCGTATACTGATCGAACACTGTCCAGGGGATGCTGTTCCATACCGGATCGTCATCCACATTGCCGTCGACGACCGGAGTACCTCTGTAGGCGGTGTATTCGTGGAATGTACCCATTACATCCGGGATGCTTATTTCACACGGGGCATCGCCTCTGACGGGTTCAGTGCCGGTTGGAAAGGGGCCTTGGACCCATTCCGGCGGGAAGATTTGAGCGAAAGCAAATGACGCAAATAAACAAAGCATGATTACGATACTGATGGCTGACTTTTTCATATGTTCGTCCTCTTAATTAAGGTTTGATCTTTCCCCTACTAAACTTCAGCCCTTTGAGATTCATTTCGAAGCGTGTCGTTTGAAACTGTGCTGTTAATTGTTCCTCCTTTTGTTTAGTGAATGGCTGAGAAATTATGAAAATGTTGCATCGTTAAAAATTGATCAGTTGTATTCTTTAGAGATTAGTATGTTCATCACCGTGTGGAACAGCATCAGAGGTAAACGGCATCAAAAACAAATACAAGAGCTTGTCTAAATCGATCCAGCTTCCAACGTTGTTGATGAACCGTTATGTCACGAAATGTAATAAATTATATTTCGAAAGCAAGAGAAATTTCAACAGAGGGAAAATCCGGCAACAACATCCAGGCCGCTTCGGGCAGACAGATATACCGCCGGTTTGTGGGCTCGCGGGCAGGAGCTCTTTCAATAACTGAAGTGCCCTTTGACACTGTTTCGAGGGAGCTCAGCCTGTGGTTTCCGAGTGGGGGAAAGGGTTGATGATCCGACTGCCCCATCTGACAGATTGAACTTTTGATGCCGTCCCGCAAATTGGTTGTGAAGCTTCGCTTCGAATCCCACAGCATTATCGACGGTATATGCACGGAAAAGACCAAGCACAGATTGGGACGTAGAATGACCTTCACGTCCTTCGCTCCCATGCTCCCTGGTTCCCATGCTCTCGGACAAGGCTGCAGGATACGGCACATTCAAAACAATGACCAGGGCCGTTTGGCGTCGAGTGCGTTCAGACGATCTAGTAATATCAAAGCCCGCACCCGCAATTGCTGCTTCGAGTTCCATAGCAGTAAGGCTAAGAATCGGCGAAAAGAATCTTT
>RPQV01000552.1 GCA_003818595.1 Calditrichota bacterium | reverse complement strand
TTTAATGGTTTTGTAAACGTAGCCGTCGATGTCTGCGAGTAAAGAAAGTGCTTTCATTTTTCCTGCTCTCAGGATATTTTGAAATAATTTTCTGTGCTGGTCTGTTGGGCATGAATCCCATTTTTTCAAAACATCATTTTTCGCTTTTTCGGCAGGTACCCGTCCTGATAGTGCCGGCAATGAGGCCGCCTGCTTTGATCCGGCAAATCATTGTTTTTCTTAAAACAATCTTATTCCATGGTAAACACCGCTCCAGGGCCGGCGCCCATCTGAAATTCAAGCAATCCGCCTTCAAGTAATTGTTGGTGCGTGATATATCCTCTGTTATATTTCCTGCCATTTAAAAGAACTTTCTGGATATAAATATTTTGATCAGTAAGGTTTTTGGCTTTAATCGTGAAAGCTCTTTTATTCGGAAGATTGATTGTTATTTCGGCAAACTGAGGTGTTCCGAAAACATATCGTCCGTCAGCCGGATTGACGGGATAAAAACCACAGGCACTGAATACATACCAGGCCGACATTTGACCCATGTCTTCGTTGCCGCACAATCCGTCGGACTTGTTTGAATAAAGTGTAGTGACAATCTGGTGAACCCGCTCCTGTGTTTTCCAGGGGGCATCACCATAATTGAAAAGGTAGGCGACATGATGGCTTGGTTCGTTGCCATGAGCGTATTGTCCAATCAATCCGCTGACATCCATAGGCGTATCTACGCCGAGTTCCGAACTTGCTGAAAACAGGGTGTCGAGTTTATTGACAAATGCGGCTTTCCCGCCCATTCCCTTCACGAGTGCATGTATATCATGGGGAACAAACCAGGTATATTGCCAGGAATTGCCCTCAATAAAATCGCTGGTGGCATTCACAGCGTTGTATGGGTCAAAATCGATTCTGAACTGGCCTTTCGCATCCTTCCCGCGCATAAAACCAATGCTTGTATCGAACAGATTTTCAAAGGCTTTCCCCCGTCTCGTAAAGTAATCGTAATCTTCGCTTTTGCCCATTTTCAACGCCATTTGAGCGATGCACCAATCATCAAAAGCATATTCGAGCGTCCGGGCAACCGAAATAGTCGGCGCTAAATCGCGGGGAATGTAATTGTATTCTTTCAAATACTGGATATCAAAATCATCCTGCATGGCGCTCTTTTTCATGGCCGCGAAAGCTTTTTCCGGATCGAATCCCCCAATTCCTTTCAGGTAAGCATCAACAATGACGGGTATTGAATGGTAGCCAATCATGCAATTGGTTTCGCTGTTGCATAAAGGCCAGACGGGGAGCAATCCATACTGTTCGTACTGAACCAGCATCGAATTGATCATATTCGTGACGTTTTCAGGAGTGACAATGGTGTATAATGGATTTGCCGCACGGAAAGTATCCCATAGCGACAAGCCGGTAAGCATGACGAAACCGCTGCTTTGTTTGGGCTGATGATCGAATCCCATGTATCGTCCATCCCCATCGCTTGCCGTAAAAGGCGCCAAGCACGAATGGTAAACTGCGGTGTAAAAAGTTTCTTTGTTGGCCTGATTGGTGTCGCTGACCTGAAAAGTTTTTAGAATTTCGTTCCAGTCATGATCAGCAGCTTGGACAACCTGGTCAAAGTTCCAGTCCTGAATTTCGGCATCTACATTTTCGAGTGCACCTTGTATATCCACAGCGGAAATTCCAACTTTGATCAGAAGCTGTTTATTTACCGACACATCAAAAATCAAGTTGGTTTTAACGTGTTTACCCTGTATTTCCTTCACTTTTTCAATCACTCGTCCGTCGGCAAAAAATGATGCACCTTTAATAGGCAGCGAAAGCCGGGCGGCAAAAAAGACCTGATGTTCAGCATAGTACTTCTCATTTCCCTCACCCCAACCTTTCGAACGATGCGAACCGACAATGAGACTGTCGTTAATGATCTGAATCGAGCCGTTCAAAATAGAGTCGGTTTTGAAACTGTGTGCCATATCAATAATCAGGTTTGCTTTTTCATCGCTTCCGAATGAATACCGGTGAAACCCAGCCCTTTTGGTGGCAGTCAACTCGGCTTTAATCTGATAATCGTCGAGCGCCACCGAATAGTAACCGGCTTGCGCAATTTCTGATTGATGCGAAAAACGCGAACGATAGCCGCCATCAGGATTCTCACGGGTACCCGGCTCAAATTGAACCGGGCCGGTTGTCGGCATCATCAGCACATCGAGCAGTTCGCCGCGGCCCGTTCCGCTCAAATGCGTGTGGCTGAAACCCATGATCGAATTGTCAGAATAATGGTAGCCTGAGCACCAATCCCAACCTTCATTGTGCGTATCCGGGCTCAATTGCACCATTCCAAACGGTACGGCAGCTCCGGGAAAAGTATGCCCATGTCCGAAAGTCCCGATCATCGGATTAATATAGCGAGTAAGCATTGTTTTTTGCTGCTCCATTGGTTGATTTGAACAATTCAATAACAGTACAAAACCGAAAAATCCGGCCAGAACAGATTTAAGATGTATTAAAACTCGGCTGAGCATCATTTTCCCTCTCATTTTTTATTCTTGAACTTAATTATGACCAAATTGTCTAAAATAAAAGCAAGGAAAATTGAAAAGTTAGTAATTTATATTGGTTAAACAGAATAATTGTCGAGATCGCTTTTCCGATGAAAGGTAAGCGAAAAACTAATGAAATCAAAAGGCAAAATAGACTGGGCGTTCAACAGCGCATGCCTGCCACTGTTTTCAGGCGCTGCACCCATTTTTTGCATTTGAGCCGGATCGTAGTTTCTTCGAATAAACGTGGGGCGTAACAACAACCCCCTCTATCTCAACAGCCAAAGAAGAGTGCTGCTGAAGTGCAGGTAGAGTTTCAGTTTTATCGTTCTTTGGGGTCGCGCACGAGGATACAAGCGTTACCCAAAACAGCATCATAACGACAATGAGGCCGATGATGGCATTGTTTTTCAGGATATCCATCAGTTCAACTCCTCCGGAAAGGCCAAAAACAGAGCCTTCGGTAAACCTGACGGGGACATCTGGGAAACTGATACCGGCATCCCCCGGCTTTTCCGAAATGAAAACCAACGATTTATCGGTCATGGGTTTGATGTTGTGATTGTGGTCATAGCACCATATCTCAGATTTCACCCCATTCCGCTCGAATTCAGGCCCAAGGTGATATTTTATAAAATCCTTCTGTTCTTCGGCTGTCCAGTGACACGATGGATAATGCCTTTTCGGCACATCATGTTCCCTGTCAACGCCCGGTTCGTTCTGAACCGTAAGGGCAAAAACCGGAATGCCCGCCGCCGCATACGCATTGATGAATTTGATAAAATAGCGGGCATAGGCTGCATAGTATTCACGTTTCAACCGGCCGCCAGTCAGACTGCCCGATGTTTTCATCCACGCCGGCGGACTCC
>RPQV01000551.1 GCA_003818595.1 Calditrichota bacterium | reverse complement strand
GGCAATACCCATTTCCCCGACACCATTCGACGCACCGCTTTTGTTGAACAACAGGGAATGCTTTACATCGGCACCGGTGTATCCGGCGGAGAGGAGGGCGCACTATGGGGTCCTTCGGTGATGCCGGGTGGCTCGCCGGCGGCATGGCCTCACGTTAAACCGATTTTTCAGGCAATCGCCGCCAAAGTGGAAAATAATGTGCCCTGCTGCGACTGGGTGGGCGAAAATGGCGCCGGTCATTTCGTCAAAATGGTTCACAACGGCATCGAGTATGGTGACATGCAGATGATTACGGAAACCTATCAACTCATGAAGATGGGGCTGCAGCTGAGCAACGATGAGATGCACCAGGTTTTTGCGCGTTGGAATCAGGGGAAACTCGATAGCTACCTGATTGAAATAACCCGTGATATTCTGGGACACCAGGACGAAGATGGTCTATATACCCTCGATTTGATTCTGGACACTGCCGGTCAAAAAGGCACCGGCAAGTGGACGGCTGTTGAAGCGCTCAATCAAGGTATGCCGTTGACGCTCATCGGCGAAGCTGTTTTCGCCCGCTGTCTCTCGGCTATGAAGGAGGAACGGGTTGAAGCCTCCCGTCAGCTTGCAGGTTCATCCGCGTCATTTGTCGGCGATAAAAATCAGATGATCGATGACCTGGAAAAAGCGCTGTACGCCTCAAAAATCGTCAGCTATGCCCAAGGTTATCAATTGATGCGCGCGGCGGCGCAGGACTATCAATGGAATTTGAATTATGGCGGAATCGCCCTGATGTGGCGGGGCGGTTGTATTATTCGCTCGATATTCCTGGGCAAAATTAAAGATGCGTTTGACCGAAATCCGAAGTTAGTGAATCTCCTCCTGGATCCATTTTTCAAACAGGAAATTGCGGACGCTCTTCCCGCCTGGAGGCGTGTGCTCGTCACGGCCGTCGAGTTGGGAATCCCGGTTCCGGCCATGAGTTCTGCTCTGTCATATTATGACGGTTATCGCAGCGAACGATTGCCGGCGAATTTGCTGCAGGCGCAACGGGACTATTTTGGCGCTCATACGTATGAACGGATCGACAAACCACGCGGACAGTTTTTTCATACCAACTGGACCGGTCGCGGAGGAACGACTTCGGCGACGACTTATGTAGTATGAAATTATTGCAAATGATTTTTCATTCACACAGAAACAAGAAAAATCTAATCCTGCACAAAACGCCTGCTCATATTGCTGATGAAAAGAGCACAGGCTTTCCAAAGTGGCTTTTATTTGCAGCGATTTTCGCCGGACAGACAATGCTCTTCGCAACAGATTTCAAGCTGGATTGGTCTCAAAGCAGTGGGCAAGGCGATGCAGTGATTTTGATCCATGGTCTCCGTGGAAGACCACGATCTTTTACGAAAATGAAGCAGGCTTTGGTCGAATCCGGCTATGAGGTCGCCATTGCAGATTATCCTTCGACGCGATACCCCATTGAGACACTGGCCGATTCGCTGATGGATAAGATAATAACCGAATGCCGCTTACGAAGGAAACCTCATATTCACTTGGTGGCTCATTCTTTAGGTTGCATTATGGTGAGATATTATCTGCAGAACCAGTTGCCTTCTGAACTGGGAAGTGTGATATTTTTAGCTCCGCCTCATCAAGGCACTGAGTTAATCGATCGTCTGGCCTGGTGCGGCATTGTTCGTCGCTTCAATGGCCCGAGTGGGATGCAATTGGGCGTCGTAGAAAACAACCTGATCCAATCGCTCCAACAGCCCGCTTTCCCTTTTTGGGTAATCATGAGCAGATATTCGATCAATCCGATCGCATCTCTATTGATACCTGGAAAAGATGATGGCCGGGTATCACGTCGACGCGCTCATCTTGGTGGTGAACAAGATTTTTTTATGGTGAACTGCCATCATCATAATATCATGAAGGACTATCAAACGATTGCTCTGGTGCGCGGAATCATCAAGGAAGATGATTCCGCGGCCGATTCATCACTTAACCAATAAAGTAAGAGAGGACGTCAGGTGGTCATAGGGCAAGGATCAGAAAATCATTTCCTTTCCTCGGAAAGAATAGAGGAGATATGCGCCCAAGCGTTTGAGAACAAGCGAATCGATGGTAAACGATTGTTGTTTGTGATTCCGGATTATACCCGTACCGCACCGCTTGACGTTTTGTTTCGAACGTTGCTCCGTCTTTTAGCCGGTCGGGTGAGGAAAATGGATTTTCTCGTGGCATTGGGCACGCATCCCCCGATGAGTGAGGAACAAATCCTAAGACGTGTCGGCAGCAGCCTCGCTGAGAAAGAGGCTGATTTTCCCCAAATTCATTTTTTCAACCACGAGTGGCAGAATCCGGAAAAACTGGTGCGCATCGGCTCGATCTCTGCCGAAGAGGTGGAAGAGATCTCCGGCGGACGAATGAATCAAAGCGTGGAAGTGGCGATTAACCGATTGGTCTTAGAATATGATCTGCTGGTGATCATTGGGCCGACCTTCCCACATGAGGTGGTCGGATTTTCGGGCGGCAATAAATATCTGATTCCCGGCATCGCCGGAGCGGACATCATCGATATGTTTCACTGGCTGGGCGCCCTGATCACCAGCCCCGTCATTATCGGCAATAAACGCACTCCCGTGCGCGAAATCGTCGATCGTGCCGCCGCCCTGATCCCCATCGAGCGATTTTGTCTCAGTCTCGTGGTCAAAGAGAACGGGCTTGTCGGGCTATTCGCGGGACCTCCAGAGGAAGCGTGGTCTGCGGCGGCAGATTTATCTACAAAACTTTACATTATTTTCAAAGAACAGCCGTACCAGCGAGTGTTGGCATGCGCGCCCGATATGTACGATGACTTGTGGACCGGCGCCAAGTGCATGTACAAACTGGAACCAGTCGTTGCAGACGGTGGAGAGCTCATTATCTATGCGCCGCATATTCAACAGGTTTCCATCACTCATGGTGCTGACATCGAAGCGATCGGCTATCATGTGCGCGACTATTATCTCAAACAAATGGACAAGTTCAGACATGTGCGGGGAGGCGTGATGGCGCACTCAACCCATGTTAAGGGCGTGGGTAGCTACATCGACGGCGTCGAAAAACCACGTATCAATGTCGTGCTGGCAACACAAATTTCGGCGGCAACCTGCGCAAAAATAAATCTTGGTTATTGCGATCCGCGCGCCATTCATCTGCAAGAGTGGCAGAATCGCGAAAATGACGGTCGGTTATATGTCCCCAAGGCGGGGGAGATGCTCTATCGACTCCGCGTTGATCCATTTAAACAGGCCATATGAAACGAACCACACATACAGTGCAAGTTTGATCGACGACTGGATATTGAGCCGGTGCAGATCGGCAGTCAATGATCAGTAAAGCGTAATATCCAATGGAGGAAAGAACAGCCAATGT
>RPQV01000550.1 GCA_003818595.1 Calditrichota bacterium | reverse complement strand
TTTTGCCCGGCTATAAACATTCCACTCCTGACGGAGTGGGCAAGTTCTGCCGAACTCACAAATCATGTTGATTTGAATTCATGGTGATTTTTGATCAACCTGAAGATATCCTCTTCCAATCCCGTAGGGATGGAATGTTTATAGCAAATCAATACCCAAGAGTCGGAACTCCGTAGGAGTGAAATGTTCTGATGTTTGTTTGACAGACCCCGGAGTCGGGATGAAATTCTCTTTTATGGTTATACCTTCATTTCAAAAATTGGACTCACGGCCCCGTACCAAGCGGCGAAATCGAGTCTGCCTTACGCGCCGAAATCGATTCATATAACAAAGCATTTCTGGATATCGAATTATACAAGGATAAGGTGGATGCAGCGGTACAGCATGCAACTCTATTGGACGCTGATCGTGGCAGCAGATGGCCCGCCCATCCGGGTACGCATGTCTACAAGGTTGTAAATGAAATCATTATTTTAACAAGCCGGGCAGATGGAATTTAAATAACTTTAGTCATGAATCAACAGGATGTCTTGAAATTTGATTGACCATAATTTCACCATATATTCACAACACGGCTCAAAAAGCTCAATCCCACCCCAAGCAGCATCATCATTGCCTTCTTCTTAAAGTTCAGCGGCAATTTACAAGTCAAGCTACTCAGCCCGAATCATTTTATTGCCTACTCAACACTTTCGCAGTATTGGGATCGACAGACATTTTTGGATTCCTTAATGTCTTTACCCTGACCTGGAAAAATGAATCGGATCAATGGTATATCATCCATTACAGCGAATCATGGGAAGGCGGGCGGGTTGACGAATGATGGCTGCGCAGTTCGAGAGTTGAACACTTCGATTGAGATGTCCCCAAGGGTTCGAATGATGCCGGAAGCCACGCCGCCTCGGCAGCCAGTTCGTATTCCTGAATCAAGCTGTCCATAAGCGCTTTTACAGAGGTTATCGAATGCACGCGGTGGGCATTGGCGCCTGTAAAGGCAAATCCATCCTCCAGTTTGCCGCGTTGGGCGTTGGTCAGCGCCAGGGCGATGCAATAAGGTACGGTCTTATAATCGCAGGTTCGCAAACACTTGAAGGGGCATTTAAACGGTTTTTTAATGCCCGCGGTGACGTCGTCGAGAAAGGCGTTGCGGATCGCGCGTCCCGGCAGGCCGACGGGACTGTCAATAATCATGACATCCTTTTCTCCGGCGTTTAATATTGCCTGCTTAAAGGCATCATCAGCATCGCATTCAAAGGTGGCGATAAAACGTGTCGCCATCTGCACCCCCTGCGCGCCGAGCTGCAGGATTTTGTGAATATCCTGCCCGGTAAAAATACCGCCGCCGGCAATGACCGGAATGCTCGTGCCATATTCCTGCTCAAACGGAAGTACGGCGGAGACAACCGCCGGTACGAGTTTCTCCAAAGCAAAAGCCGGGTCAAATATCTGCTCTTTTCGAAAGCCGAGATGCCCGCCGGCTTTGGGTCCTTCCACCACCACGCCGTCGGGAACACGGTTGTATTTCCTGCTCCAATATTGAAAAATGAGCCGGGCAGCTCTGTCCGAAGAGACAATCGGCACAATTTTGGTTTTCAGGTGCCGCAAATGTTCCGGCGTAAGCTGTTTGGAGATGTTCAACGGCAACCCCGCACCCAGAAACAATACATCCGCACCCTCTTCAATGGTTGCGTCCACCAGCTGCTCGAAATCTGTTAATGCCATCATCACATTGACGCCGATAATTCCTTTTGTCAGTCGGCGCGCCTGCCTGATCTCCTCTTTGAGCATAAAGGTGTTTGAGCCCTTGGTACGACCGCGGATTTTTCCATTCATGAGATCCAGTCCGACCGATGCAATCACACCGATACCGCCTTGGTTGGCTACCGCAGAAGCCAATCCGGAACGGGAAATGCCCACTCCCATACCACCTTGAATGATGGGGACTTGGACCGTCAGATCGCCCAGCTGCAGCCGGGGCATTCTATTGATGTGCATGCTGTTGTTCCTCTCCTGCATCGTGCTTAACAACTAATGATAAACGATGGAGTTGTTTATGGCCATCAAATAACTTCTGCTCATCTTTATGGCGTTTGCAGCTTTATCGTACTGCAATATACAATAAAAATAGCATTGGCGATGTAAAAGAACGGTAACTGTTCAGCTGTCTGAATATACTTTGAACGTCAGAATGGCCAAACCAGGTGTGATGTTGGTGGCGGTTAAGATCCGGCAGTCATCATTGCCGATGAAATCTTTTGCAAATCAAAAAATTATATGACTATACTCCAATAATTAGCCTGAATAATTGGAGTGTGATCCTATGAAAGACAATTTCAAAGCCGCCTATCACAGATTGTTGAAAAGCACAACATATGTGACGCATCGTTACCAGTTTGACTCATTCAATATGGAAAGTCGTTTAACCGGTTTGGTGGGGCCGCGCAGCGCAGGAAAGACGACGTTACTTCTGCAATACATCAATGAGCGAATGGACATAACTCAGTGCATTTACCTGTCGTTAGATCATATCTATTTCACCCAGATCACTCTGCTCGATTTGGTCAATGAGTTATATGAAATAGACGGCATTCGCTGTTTTTTCCTGGATGAAGTCCATAAATATCGCAACTGGAACCAGGAACTAAAGAATATCTATAATTCCTATCCGGACATCAAGGTCGTCTTCTCCGGCAGTTCGAGTATGGATCTGATAAGAGGTCCTTTTGATCTTTTTAGACGAGGCTCTATGTTCAAACTGGGGGGAATGTCGTTTCGTGAGTACCTGCAGTTCAGGCTGGGCAAGGGTATACCCGCTATTGGTTTTGAGGAATTGATTAAAAATCCGCATCAACTTGTAGACTCTTTATCCGAGATTGAAAGGCTCAAAGGACATTTTATCGAATATCTCGAATCTGGTTACTATCCGTTTCTATTTGAGGATCGGGAAAATTATCATCGCAAAATCTTGAATGTCATCGACAAGACCATATATGAGGACATTTCCAACTTTTACAATCTCAAGACTGAAAATTTGATCAATTTCCGCAGAATTCTCGCCTACCTGGCGACCATACCGCCTGGACAACTGAATCGGAACAGTATTGCCAAGCACATCGGTCTGGATAATAAAACAGTCGAAAACTATTTGCGGATTTTGAACGAAACCGGCTTGATATGCCAAGTTCGGGAAAACAAAGCAGGCAGTCATTTGTTGAAAGGGAATGAAAAATTCTATTTGGATAATCCCAACATTTATAAAGCCATCGTTGAGGAAATCGGTTTTGAATTTAACAAGGGCACGGTTCGGGAACTCTTTTTTATTAAAATGCTGCAAAATGCCGGCGAGAATGTATATTTCAGCAAAATCGGCGATTTTCAGGTGCGTGATATCTATTTTGAAATCGGCG
>RPQV01000549.1 GCA_003818595.1 Calditrichota bacterium | reverse complement strand
GGAAGAAACACTGCAGGTCTGCGAAAGGCTGGCGGAAAAAGGCGCCCGCATCATCTTTGATACGAGCCTGCCCCTGCAGGTGCCCGGCTTTTATCTCTATCAGCAGCGCGAGAAACTGCATGCTGAATGGCTTCGAGGTCAGGTTGGAGGGAGGAGCGCCCCTCAGGTGGACGGAGGATGTTTTCTTGTCGCGGGAAATCTGATCGAAACATTGACTGATCTCGGCATCTCCGGCGAATCTTTCCCTGCCGAAGATAACCTGTTGTGGCTGCGCAGACTCATCGCTGGAGGCAAACTCTATTTCATTGCCAATCACCGCGATCACCCGGTTGACCTGTCCTTCCGGATTGAACAGGGCGTGCACTCTCTGCAAATCGTCGACCCGCTCAATTCTTCGACCGGCGTCATGCGGCTGAAACCATACGCTGAACAGAAATCGGTGACTCTGCCGCTGGCTGCGGGCCAAACGCTTTTTCTCCGCTTTCTCCAGCAGCCGGTTGACGATGAACTGTGGCGAATCCCGCAGAGGTGTGGTGAATCGACGCCTCTGCAGGGTGACTGGGACGTCGAATTCATTCACGGCGGCCCGACTGTGCCCAAGCCCTACCATTCTCCTGTCCTGGATTCCTGGACCGCGACTGGTGATTCTGAAGCTGTTGCTTTTGCCGGCACGGCGCGTTATACTCTGATTTTTGACGCACCGCTCGCTGAACACTCTTTATATGAGTTATCCTTGGGGCGCGTGGCCGAAAGCGCCCGCGTGTTTTTGAACGATCAGCCGGCAGGGGTGTTGTTCACCCGACCATTTCGGGTGCTGTTGAACAATGTTCTGCCCACGGGAAATAAGCTGGAGATCCTGGTGACCAACCTGGCGGCCAATCGCATCCGCGATTTGGATCGACGGGGAATTCCGTGGCGGATTTTTTATGACATCAATTTCGTCAATATCGATTATCAACCCTTTAATGCAGCCGAGTGGCCGGTGCGCGCATCAGGGCTGTTGGGTCCTGTTGAATTGACGCCCGTGAGGTTACAAGAATAATCATGAGACACTATTCAGTAGAGCAATGGGAAGTTCGGCTTGATCAGATGATGCAGGAATTGGATCATATTCTGGAAGAGAGGTTTCAGGGCGCTTACTATCTGCACCCGGCGCGACCGGCGCGGGGAGAGGCCGCCAATCCGACTGCTGACGGTCTCTTTAGCATTACGGCCGCTTTCACCCTGGGGTTGGGATCGAAACTGGGCAAGGGGTATGTTCTCGACATTCGCCTCGCCACCCTGGAATCGGTTTCTGTTAAAGTTCGACGCGAGATCGAAGCGATTGCGTTGGAGAACCTCACCGCTCTACTTCCCCAATACTTTCCAAACCAAAAGCTAAACATCACTCAGGACGGCGATGTGCTGAAAATTCATGGTGATCTGAGCCTGGGAACGGTCTAACCATAGATTACTGTTTGGTTTCCAACGGCTTGAGCGATTGCTGATAGAATTGTTGCTGCAGCTCTTTGATTCGATTGTCTGTTTTGAGCGAGCGCACAAGTTCTGCCAACTGACGCGCTTCGGTATCGAGGATGAGATTGCCGATTTGAGGATCTGCCTCGCTGCCGTCACCCGCATAATGATTGGGGAATTTGGCGTACCACCAGATTCCGGTATAGCCATTGTCTAGTCCCGCCAACCGCTGCTGGTCTTCGCCGGATTGATCGCGACCGCGTTCGCGGTGCACCAGGTCGGGCCGGTGCGACAGGATCATCGAGGTTTCCTCTTCATCAGCATGCCCTCCGGTGCTGGTTTTGCGCAGCTGTTGGATCTTTTTGGTCACTGCCGGATCTTCAGCGGACTGGAAAAGGATGACCGCGTAACTGCGGGGCGACTGAAGCTGGGTTTGGCAAAAGTAAGGCAGCAGATTGTTGTTGCCGCCGTGACCGTTGACGAGGATAATTTTATCAAAACCATTGCGGCCGAGCTCATCGCAGGTCTCCTGCAGCATCATCCACACGAGTTCTGGGCTGTAGGCCATGGTTCCGGGCTGATGCTTGGCCTCATAGATTTGGCCGAAATAATAGGGAGGGAAGACGACGGCGTACTCTTGCGCCACGGCGCGCAAGGCGACCTCGCGGGCGTCGATCATGTCGGTGCCGAGCGGCAGGTGGGGCCCGTGCTTTTCAATAATGCCGATGGGAATGATGCAGATTTTGCCTGATTTTTCCATTGCCTGCACAAATTCCGGCGCAGTTAATTCTTCCATTTGCACAGGTAAATCCGCCGCGTACGCGGTGAGCGCACAAAGACAGACGATCCATACGATTCGTTGAGTCATATTGTTGTCCTCAGGTTTGTTTGATTGTGGTCATGATTGTTGTCAAGAGGTTGATGCAAAAGTATTTTTCACCTCTGATTCCAATCTCATACATGAAAAGATCTCCAGACTCACGCAAAGACGCAAAGCCACAAAGATTTTTTTCATTTTCAATTATCCAAGATTTTGTCTGCACAATGAGACAAAAACCAATAACCTTTCACCAGACAACGACACAGAAAGAATCAGCCAAACGATCTCTCTGCGTTGATTTTCAAATGCACTCTCAATCGAGTGTCCACCTATTTTTTTTAAATATATTTACTCGATTATGCATTAGCCGAATTAAAAAAGCATTTTATCTTTGCGCCTTTGCGTGAACCGCCAAATCATCCTCTGCAGAAAGATGATCAACTATTTCATCCCTTCCATGACAAGTCGGACTGGACATTGATATTTACTTTTAATACAGCTCCTGAGACAGGGTGGCAATTAATTCCTGTTCCTCAGCTCTATTGTCCGATTTTCAACCAGGCGACGGCGTTGTCGTGGTAAATTTTTTTCAGCACCTCCTTGGGCAGGTCGAGGCCGCGAAACGGCTGCCGCACCTGATCGGCCTGCATCAGGTCATCGGTGCTAAAGTATTGCCAGTCTTTCCGCCAGGTCGCATCGATCCAGCCGAGATTGTCCGCATCATCGGAGGCGCTGAGATCGGTGCCGTATAACAGACGATCAGCATAGGCAATAATGAATTTGCGCACCTTTTCACGATCCTGCACCTGAAAGTGACAGATTCGCGCCGCCATATCGACCGCAAAATGGGGGTATTGATCCAAACGTTTTGCCAATTCATCGACGTCCCATTCCAGACTCCCGAGGTGAGCGCCGATAAAGGTCAGGTGGGGATGTTTTTCCAGCATATGATCTCGGGCTGCGATTTGCTCCTCGTAGGAGGGATAGTCCGGATGCAGCGCCATGTGATATTGAGGATGCTCGGCAAAATAGCTGCTGTCGCTGCGCACGGTCATCTGCTCCAGCGGCAGCCAGCAATTGCGCGGTTCGCCGAGATGGCCGATCACCGCTTTTTCTTTTTCGGCAATGAAAT
>RPQV01000548.1 GCA_003818595.1 Calditrichota bacterium | reverse complement strand
TATATTTATGATTGTGCTGAGCAGGGCAGATCGCGTGGGATACGCAGTGTGATGATCTCCAACGGTTATATCAATGCCCAACCCATGAGAGAGTTGATCTCTGTGTTGAGCGCTGTAAAGATTGATTTGAAAGCCTTCAGCGAACGATTTTATAAAGAGTTGGTCGTTGGAGAATTGCGGCCGGTTCTCGATACTCTGATTCTTTTAAAAAAGGAAAATATCTGGACAGAAATCGTTTATCTGCTCATTCCCGGTCAAAATGATCATCCTGATGAATTGCGGAAATTGTCGATATGGATCCGTAATGAATTAGGCAGCGACACTCCGCTCCACTTTACTCGTTTTCAGCCGCAATATCGCTTAACCAATCTTCCGGCAACCCCGGTGCGCACCTTGATCACGGCACGGCAAATCGGACTTGATGCCGGGCTCAAGTACGTCTACACCGGCAACGTTCCCGGTGACCCTGGCGAAAATACCACCTGTCCCCATTGTCACTCAATCATTATTCGACGAATCGGCTTTAATGTCATCGAAAACAAGTTGGCGGAGAATAAATGCGCGAATTGTGGAACGATCATCCCCGGCATTTGGAAATAAGCGATCGATTTTCATGAACAATCATCTCATCAACTCTGGAAGATAGAATATGAAACGAGGCTTTTTATCGCTCATAGGGCTGGTTTTATCGGCGGTTTTCATCAGTTGGTGTTATCCAAATCATACTTCGAATACGGAAACCCAGTCGGTTCGACCTGCGGCTGTTGCCGGGCAATTCTATGAAAATGATCCGATTCAATTAGCGCAAAACATTCATCAGCTTCTCGACCGCGAGAGAGTTGTACTCTCCGGCAGTAAAATTATCGGCATCGTTGTTCCGCATGCGGGATACTCTTTTTCAGCTGCAACGGCAGCGTCAGCATATCGTCAAGCAGCGGAGCAACAAGTTGACGTCATCGTCGTTTTTGCGCCGAGTCACCGCGATTATTTTCAGGGTGCGACAATCACCCCGTGTGCAGCCTATGAAACCCCCCTAGGCCTGATGCCGGTGGATCACGCGATTGTCGAGAGGATCGTCTCGCTGAATAAAAATATCCGCATATCTTCACTGGGTCATCAAGCCGAGCATGCCATCGAGGTTCAGATCCCATTTCTACAGGTTCTTTTTCCCCATGCGGTGCTTGTCCCGATTGTTATAGGAGATGTGACAGAGTATCATGCGGCAGAATCCATGGCAGCCGACATCGCCAAATCCCTGCAGGGGAAAAGAGTTCTTTTGGTGGCGAGTACTGATCTTTATCACGGTTACTCTTATTCAGATTGTGTCGCCATCAATAAAAGAACAGTCGCCGCATTTACCGCTCTGCAACCCAGTAAATTATTTAATGGATTGAAGACGGGGCAGTATCAGGCGTGCGGCGGTTTAGCGGTGGTGATGATGGAAAATATTGCCTTGGCATTGGGTGCACGGACGGCAGAACTGCTCGCGCTGACCAATTCAAACGATGTTACCGGAGAACGCGGCGGCTATGTTGTCGGCTATGGCAGCATAATGGTGACCACGGGGACCACCTCTCGCTCACAGGAAGAAAAAGTCGAATTCAGACCGTTGCCGATCGAAACGCAGAAAACGCTGCTGCACCATGCCAGAATGGCAATTGCGGAATATATGTCCAACCAAAACATCATAAAAATCAATCAGCCGAACGCATTTCTACAGGAGAAGCGGGGAGTTTTTGTGACTTTGACGAAAGATGGGCAATTACGCGGCTGCATCGGCCATCACGAGACCGATGTACCCCTGTTTCGACTGGTCCCGCAGATGGCCGTGGCTGCTGCTTTTGAAGATCCTCGTTTCCCACCGCTGAGCAAAAATGAACTGGATCGAGTCAAAATTAAGATTTCTGTTTATTTAACCAATGTTTATCCTATCAAATCTATTCATGAGTTTCAGATGGGTAGAGACGGCATCATTCTCCGTAAAAACGGATATTCAGCGACCTATCTTCCAGAGGTTCCTTTCGATGCCGGCTGGAAAACAGTTGAAGAGGAATTGAAAAGTCTGTGTCTTAAAGCGGGTCTGCCCCCTGATGCATGGAAAGAAGGCGCTGAATTTTGGGTATATCGCACACAGGTTTTCGATGAATCCCTAATGAAGCAATGAGGAGAGTCCCTATGGCAAATTTGCTTCCCGACGATCAGCCGCTGTGCAGAGAAGACAAAAAAAAATTGTTGGATTTGGCCCGCGACAGTATCGGTGCAGTGCTTCAAGGCAAGTCAGTGCCGGAAATGGAGGCAATTCCCTCGCTGTTTATGGAGAAACGCGGCGTATTTGTCAGCCTGCACCGAGGGGGAAAACTGCGCGGCTGCATTGGATATGTTCTTCCCTATGAGCCTTTGATAATTGCTGTTCAAGAGATGGCACAGTCCGCAGCCTTGCGCGACCCGCGTTTCGATCCAATGACTTGGGAAGAATTATCAGATTGCGTCATTGAAATATCCGTGTTATCCCCCTTGAAAAGAATCATCAATATTGAAGAAATTATTGTCGGCATTCATGGATTATTTGTCAAAAAAGGGTTTCATAGCGGTCTGCTCTTACCGCAGGTGGCGGAGCAGTATCACTGGACACGCATTCAATTTCTTCAGCAGACCTGCTTAAAAGCCGGTCTGTCGTTGAATGCTTGGCAGGATGAGGGGACGGAAATATCAATCTATTCAGCGCAGGTGTTCAGCGACGAAGAGGGATAGCCTGGCTTTCAACGCGGGTGATAATTATCTTGCATTAAATAGCCTCATTATGTACTTTAAAGCGAAACAGGATTACAACTGACTCGTATTTTGTTCGAGCTCTATTGCATATGTGCAAAATCTTAGCGGTGTGCGAGTAGTTGACAGACTTGGGTTGTTTCAAATGAAGAAGATAAGTCAGCTTTCATTTTTATTGCCCCTGGCTTTTTTTATTGGTGCAGCAATACAATATGTGAGTAGTTCCCCCTTTGGTGGTGTTCCCGTCAATTATATCTATATGCGGGAAGTGTTTATTTTAATTTCTCTTCTCCTGTCTCTGCCTCTCATTTACAAACAAAAATGGGCTTCCGATCGCAATGTGTTGCGGGGATTGCGTCATTTATTCCTCCTGATATTGGCCACTTGTTTCATTTTGTTTCTTTCGGGGAAGAGGCTCGATTTTCTTCAACAAAAATTTTTCAAGCATGAATTCATCCATGTCAATTTGGGCGACAACGTTTTTATTATTTCATGGGCTTTTTTTTCCATTGTTTTTGTTCTCATCGCTTTGGGGACGCTTCGAAATCTGATTTACATCAAGCGCAAGAGAACGACAGCCAGGAACTTTACCTGGCTGATGATCTTTTTGATGCTCTATTCCGTCGCCAGTCTTCCGGAATATTA
>RPQV01000547.1 GCA_003818595.1 Calditrichota bacterium | reverse complement strand
CTTTGAGCATGTCGATTATATTGTCAACAAAGCTCAGGATTTGGGGCTGTTCATCGGAATGCTGCCGACGTGGGGCGACAAGTGGAACAAGCAATGGGGTGTGGGCCCTCTGATTTTCACTCCCGAAAATGCCCGCGCTTATGGTCGATTCCTCGCCGATCACTATAAAGGCAAGCCGATCATCTGGATTCTCGGCGGCGACCGAGCGTGCGATAATGAAGCGCAGCTCGCCACCATTCGGGAACTGGCCAATGGTCTGAAGGATGTGCATCAAGGATCTCAGTTGATGACGTTTCATCCCATGGGCGGGCATAGTTCATCCGAGTGGTTTCACCAGGATGAATGGTTGGACATCAACATGTTCCAGTCCGGACACGGCGAATTCAATAATCAAAATTATAAAAAGACGGCTGCTGATTTTCAGCTGATGCCGATCAAGCCGGTTGTCGACGGCGAACCCAATTATGAAGATCATCCCATCAATTGGAACAGCAACAATGGCTGGTTCGATGAATTTGACAGTCGTCGAGCCGGCTACTGGTCGATGCTCGAAGGCGCCTGTGGAAACACCTACGGCAATCACAACATTTGGCAGATGTGGCTGCCCGGGAGAAATCCCATTTCCCAGGCGCGTACGCCGTGGATCCAATCATTGGATTATCCCGGCGCCTTTCAGGCCGGGTTCATGCGCTTTGTCTTTGAATCGCGCCCATGGCAGCAGCTGCAGCCCGCATCGCATCTCCTGCAGGGTGCGCCCAACACCGGCGGCATGGAATGTCGCGCTGCGGTGGCCGCTGACGGCAGCTTTTTGATGGTTTATACACCGTACGGCAACAATTTTTCAATCAACACCGAAAAGCTGAGCGGCGCCGAGTGCAAAGCCTATTGGTTCAATCCGCGACTGGGGAGCTGTATCTCTCTGGCCAAACTCGAAAAACAAAAAGTGATGTCATTCGATCCGCCTGCCGATCCGATGCGCGGCAATGATTGGCTGCTCATTCTCGATGATGCTGCAAAAGGATATTCCCGCCCCGCCGGCAAGTGATTTGAGACACGACCAACCATTTTTGTTGACATCTTGTTATATTTGCTAAATTATTGTATATTGTCGATTGAATCTCCAGCTTTCGTTGGCTGGAAAATTTAGTTCACTGCCTTGAAAATGAGAATGCAGACTGCCGGATATCACTCGCTCTCAAGAAATTTCGCCCTGCTGAAATTCAGCGGTCTGCATGTACTCGGCAACCTTCCCCTGAATATGCGAATTAATTGGAGGGGACATTATTGTCAGAATTCCTAACGATCATTGGGGCGACAAAGCGTTATGGCGCTGTGGAGGCTGTCAAAAATGTCAGTCTGGAGATTAAGAGGGGCGAATTTTATGCCCTGTTAGGACCGAGTGGTTGCGGCAAAACAACCCTTTTGCGGCTCGTAGCCGGATTTGAACGTCCGGATACGGGTCGAATCATTTTAAACGAACAAGATATCACCGACCTTCCTCCCAACCAACGTAAAGTCAATACCATCTTTCAAAACTATGCACTTTTCCCTCATTTATCCGTTTGGGATAATATCGCATTTGGCCTGAAAATCGCTCATTTGCCGAAAAAAGAGATCGAGGAAGAGGTCGAGAAGATGCTTCAGTTGATTCAAATGGAGGATCAGGCCTATAAAAAGCCGTCGCAGATCAGCGGCGGCCAAAAACAGCGCGTGGCGATCGCCCGCGCCTTGATCAACAAGCCGCAGGTGCTTTTGCTCGATGAACCCCTGGCCGCACTCGATCTTAAATTGCGTCAGCATATGCTGATGGAACTCGACTTGATCCATGACGAGGTGAACATCACCTTTGTCTACGTCACTCACGACCAGGGAGAGGCAATGAGCCTGAGCGACCGAATCGCGGTGATGAATATGGGCAGCATCGAGCAGATCGGGACGCCGGCGGAAATATATGAAGCACCGAAAAGCAGTTTCGTCGCCGCATTTATCGGCGACACCAATTTTTTCGAAGGGCTATTGCGCAAATCGATTGATGAAGAGTACAGTCTCCTGGATATTGAAGGGTTTGGCGATGTCATCTGTTTCAATGACAAGAAAATCAAAACAGGTGATCCCATCTTTCTGAGCGTGCGCCCGGAAAAATTCCGCATTTCCCGCGACATGCCCGGCGCCAATGAGCATATCAATATGCTGCAGGGACAGGTGGAAGACATCATCTATCTGGGCGCGCATACAAAATACTGGGTTCGCGTCGGTGAATATCGCCTCGAGATATTCCAGCAGCACAGTCGATTTCTATTGGATGAGAAACCCATCCTGTGGAAGGATGATGTCTGGATCTCCTGGTCTGCCGACGACGGCTATATGCTCGAACGATACAGCGAAGAGGATGAGGACTGGATGTTGCTGCCGCCGGAAGAAGTGGGCGAAGATGTGGATTCGCTCACTGATGATGACGATGAAGAGGCTGCAGAGAAAGACGAGGAATCATGAAGTCGGCGCCGGCAAAACCTCGACGACGGCTGGCTGAATGGCTCATCACCATGCCGTCATTCGCCTGGCTCTTTATATTATTTTTGATTCCGACGCTCATCATCTTTGCCATCTCTTTTCGCACCCCCGATCCATTCGGCGGGGTCGGTAAAGAATGGTCCTTGGAGGTCATCAAAAACTGGGGTGACTTTCATTACGCCGCCATCATCTGGCGGACCATTTGGATCAGCCTGGTGACCACGCTGTTATGCATTGTCATCGCGATTCCCACGGCCTATCAAATTGCGCGCTCGGCCGAAAAATGGCGCAAATTCCTCCTCCTGTTGATCATCGTTCCGTTCTGGACCAACTTTTTGATTCGTATTTTTGCATGGAAAATTGTTCTCCATCCGGAAGGTGTGTTTAAAAGGATACTGGTGGCTTTGCAGCTCATCGAGAACGATACCACCTTACTCTATTCGTCCGGCGCCGTGCTGCTGGTGATGGTTTATACCTATCTGCCTTTTGCGGTATTGCCGATCTATGCCGCGGCTGAAAAATTCGACTTTCGACTCATCGAGGCGGCCCGCGATTTGGGCGCCCGCTCGCTGCAGGCTTTTATGCGGATTTTTCTTCCCGGCATCAGCCGCGGTGTCATGACCGCGGTGCTGATGGTGTTTATTCCGACGCTCGGCGCCTATGTGATTCCTGACCTGGTCGGCGGACCAAACAGCGAAATGATCGGCAATAAGATTGCTCAACGGACGTTTGTCGACCGCAATCTGCCTCAGGCCAGTTGGCTGGCGGCGTTGCTGACGTTGGCGGTTTTGGCGCCGATGCTGATTGTCCTCTCGCTGCAGAATCGGCGCAAAGAAAAAGGCTCCATTTTAACCGAGGGCCTATGAGAAGGAGTCGTTTTCCCTTTTATACGGTGGTCGGCGTATT
>RPQV01000546.1 GCA_003818595.1 Calditrichota bacterium | reverse complement strand
TTTCTGGCGAATCAGCGCACCTGCGTCTCGTTCCGCTATATCAACGCCGGTGATCACTCCTATTCCAAAAGCGTCAATTATACGGATGATGATATCAGCAAAACAGCCTCTGTAGGCTGGGATGTGCCGATCAGAGTGTTCATGATCAACGTGGGGTACACCATTGTGTTCGATTAAGTCGTCGGGAAGAGGCGATATAATATGAGTGATTCAGATCAAATGATCCGTCTTGCCGACGAAACAATCTTGCACAGGTACACGTAGACGTGCCGTTATGTTAATGATCAGGAGAAAAACATGAAAAATGTCTTGAAAATCTCGCTAGTCGTGCTCGTTCTTTGCGTCCTTTCCCCCGCATGGGTACAGGAGCAGCCGTCGGCTCAGCAGCCACCGGCTCAGCAGGTCGAGTTAAAACAAATCACGCCTTTCCGCTATGCCGCGATTGTCATGAAAGGCAGTTACGAACAGCATTCGGATGCATTCACCAGGCTATATCAATCAGCAGCGGAACAAAATCTCGGCTACGGCTTTACCCCATTCGGCGTCTATTATAGTGATCCCAGCCGGGTTCCCGTCGAGGAACTGAATTGGGAAATCGGCTTCGAACTCTCGGAAGGGCAGCAGGTGAAAGAACCCCTCATCGAAAAAAAGTGGGACTTTAGCACCATCGCCCAGCTGGTTTACGAGGGGGCGTTCTCTTCGCCGGACTTTGGCAAGGCGCATGAGAAAATAATGCAATGGGTGCAAAGCAACGGTTTTGTGCCGGCGGGTCCGCTGATGGAAAAATATGTCGGCATGCCCACGCAAAATGATCAAGGAGAATGGTGCGGAAAAATCGAAATCATTCAGCCGGTGCAGAAACCTTAACCTTGATGTTGAATGTGGAGAGGCAGTCTCTTTCGTTTGGCCTGCCTCTCTATTCCCGATGATTCAGCACATTCGCATAAAAGATCCAGATGACGAAAGAGTGGGGGCATTCACCTCACTCAAAGACAGGGAACTAGCGCTGAGACACGGACTGTTTGTCGTTGAAGGCGAATGGCTCGTTCTTCGGCTGCTCCACTCCTCGTATCCTGTCCATGCGGTCCTCATGACGCCATCCCGCTTTGCAGACCCCATTTGGCAGTTTTCTGCTGCAACGACCATTTATCTCGCTGAGGAACAGGTCATCAGCCGGGTGGTCGGCTTTCCGTTCCATCGCGGCATGCTGGCACTGGGGATTAGATCGCCTCTTGCGCCGCCGGATGAATTCCTCAGGAGCGCACAAATGCCGGCTCGTTTGATTATCCTTCCGGAAATCAATGACGCTGAGAATCTGGGAGCGCTGTTCCGCAGCGGCATCGGATTGGGATACACTCATTTCATCCTCGGTCCTTCCTGCACCGATCCGTTTTCGCGACGGGCGTTGCGCACCTCCATGGGCGCCATATTCCAGGCAAACATCATGCGCTCCCAAGACTTACATTCGGATATCATTCACCTCCGGCACGAGCATGGATTCAAGTTTCACGCCTTGACCGCCGGAGACAATGATGCCGAAAACCTTGAAGGCGTGCGTCCATCCCGGCGGGTGGGACTGATCTTCGGCTCTGAGGCCAATGGGATAGCGCCGCATCTGGAAATGTTGTGCGATAATAAAGTCACCATCCCCATGCAGCCCGGTACAGATTCACTCAATGTCAATGCTGCCGCAGCGATCGCCCTTTACCATTATCGAATTCAACAAGGTTCGGGATCGGCGCCATAAAAAAGCACATAATATGGAATTAAAACTTGATTTTATAGATATTGATTTGTATATTATTTGTCTTTTAGCAAACGAATTTTTGGAGTTAACAATGGCAAAACGATGTGATGTTTGTGGTAAGGGCCCACAGGTTGGATACGCAGTCAGCCATGCTCATAATCTCACGAAAAAGCGCTGGATGCCCAATTTGAAAAAGCTGCGCATTCAGGATGGATCGAGCAATAAATATGCTTATGTCTGTACCAAGTGTTTGAAATCCGGCAAAGTGGTGAAATCAATTTAACCCTACCCCCTGTTTTTAATCGCTGCATAATCTTTCAACAGACTGAAAATCATCCGAAAAATTCAAGACGGCCTTCAATTGAAGGCCGTCTTTGTTCCGAGACGACTCTGATCAAATAACCGCGGGGCGTGTGCGGTTATTTACAGCTGTTGGGTAGCCCAGAGCGTCCCCGGAGTGGGACTCTATTCATAGCCGACGCACGCACTCTGCATCAGCGATTTAATTCAGTGTGTTCCAGCGACGACGCCGAATCGTGGGAATTTCAATATTATCACGACGCTTGTCAAACAAATCCTCTTCACTCGCGAGCTGCCGGCTGGGTTCCAGCTTTTCCACCGAATCAATCACTTCAGCGGACAGATTTGACAGCCCTTTGCGGCTGTTCTCCTCATTCCGCTTTTCATTTTCCTCATTGTCGGTGGAAATTCGAAATCGATCTTTACTGTTTTGGAAACCGTAACCCTGCGCCGGCGTATTCTGCAGCTCCTTGCTGATTTCACCCATCCGCACCACGGCCGGGATTTCTCTACGGTCCGCACCGCGATAGTGCGTGTTGTTGGCATCCGGAAAGTGAAGTCCGGGGTGGTGAAAGTGCATCGGCGCCGGTGACAGTCCCGTCGCAATGACCGTGATGCGCATCTCGTTTTTGATCTCATTGTCGATCACCGCACCGAGAATCAAGTTGGCATTCGGCCCCGCTTCAGCCTGGATGATGCTCGCGGCTTCGCTGACGTCGTGCAGGGTCATGTCGGGACCGCCGGTGATATTGACCAGCAATCCCCGCGCACCGCTGATGGACACATTTTCGAGCAAGGGACTGCGGATAGCCAACTCGGCCGCCCGACGCGCACGATTCTCACCCGAGACAGCCGATGTCCCCATGAGAGAATCTCCTGCTTCAGACATCACCGTACAAATGTCGGCAAAATCGAGATTGATGAGACCAGGGATGGTAATCAAATCCGAGATGCCTCTGGTGGCGCTGAACAGAATCTCATCAGCATAGCGAAAACCTTGATTCAGCGGCGTCTCTTTCGGAACAATGGTCAACAATCGCTCATTGGGAATCACGATCAGGGTATCAACACCCTTTTTGAATTCTTCGATGCCTCGTTCCGCACGCTCCATCCGCTTCGGTCCTTCGAACTTGAAGGGCGTGGTCACGATGCCGACGGTGAGCGCGCCGATGTCGCGCGCGACCTCCGCCACTACCGGCGAAGCACCCGTTCCGGTACCGCCACCCATGCCGCCGGTGATGAAAACCATATTGGCATCGGAGAGGACATCATGAATCGAAGAACGATCTTCTTCAGCCGCCCTCCTGCCCTTATCGGGGTCTGCTCCAGCGCCCAGAGCCTGAGTTGTTTTCGTACCAATTTGAACTTTCATCGGCGCCTTGCAGA
>RPQV01000545.1 GCA_003818595.1 Calditrichota bacterium | reverse complement strand
TATGTCTGCTTCCCGGTATTGTCTGGGCATGAGCCGTCAATATCGGCAGCAGCAACGTCATCATTTTCAGAAATCGTACGATCATGTGAGCATTATTTTGCCGGCACTGTTCTTTTGCCGATAGTTCTGTAGAGCTGTGCGGATATTACGAATGAATCTATCATATCCGCATCGCTTGATGGGAGAGAATTGGAATCGTTGCGCGAACTCATTTTCATTCATTGATATCAGCCTTTCCAAGGCGAGTTCCGGCAAACCGATGCGGGAGTGAAATGGCTGTTCATCCGTCTGCTGAGAAAATTTTTGATTCCAGGGACAAACCTCCTGGCAGATGTCGCAGCCGAAGATGTGGTTGCCCATTTTTTGTGCCAACTCAGGCGGAGGCGATTGCTCTGATTTTCGTTCAATCGTCAGAAAGGATATGCATCGCCGGGCGTCCACTACGCGCGGTTCAATAATGGCTCGCGTCGGGCAGGCGTCGATGCAGGCGGTGCAGGCGCCGCAATAGTCTTTGGGGAAGGATTGATCAATATCCAATTCGCGGTCGATGATGAGTTCACCAAGGAAAAACCACGATCCGTGACTGCGGGTGATGATGTTCGAATGTTTACCTCTCCAACCAATTCCGGCACGAACCGCCCATTCTTTCTCCAGAATCGGCGCCGAGTCGACAAATACTCGTCCTTTGGTCTGTGACTCGCGCTGTTGGATGTAAGAGAGCAGTTTTTTTAATCTGGCTTTAAGAACGAGATGATAATCCTCCCCACGGGCATAGCGTGATATGAACGCGGTGGAGGAATCGCCCTTCTGCTCATCGGCGGTAAAATAATTCATCGCACAGACGATGATTGATCGCGCATTGGGGAAAAGCTGTGCGGGATCCAGGCGCAGATCGCGACGGGTGTGCATCCATGACATCTCGCCGTGATAGCCGCGCTGCAGCCACTCATCCAGATATCGGCCGTCCAGTTTTTCTGCCTGCGCGATGCCGACGCGGAAAAAGCCGAGGGAAAGGGCGAAAGATTTGATTTCGTCATTAGACATAATTCTGTTTTATCATACGCGCAAATGCTGCATATTCACCGGCTCTTTCTCACGCTTCATCGAGGAGTTTACGCGCCTCAACATCCTCATGGTCGAATTGTGATAAAACCATCAAATGACGCACGTGCTGAGATCTCGTTTGCAGCAGGGTATGCCGGTTCAGACCCAATATATTGATTGTCATCCTTTTCTTTTCAGCCGTTCAACCTCTTTTTCGATCGCCTTTTTATCCCAATCACTCGACTCTGAAAAGAAGAACACTGCCAGAAAGTGGAACAGGACGCCCACTCCCCACCCCAATATCGGCCAGATGTACCAGCGATATCCCGTCCAAGTGAACCGCCAGACAAGATACATCACACCGGACATTATGACATAAATGATAAAATGAATATAAAAACCCTTCTTCGCTTCGACGATTTCCCGAGCTTCTTCGTACAGTTTTTCTTCATCTGTGAACTGATTCATAGATTCCTCTCTTTTCTGATGCGATGAAATGGGGTTTGTTATTTAAACTACAAAATAAAGCATCATTGATCAATTAATGTACATTAAAAATATCACTGCGTCAACAAATCAGATATCTGCCGACGAATATGGGCCGCAATTTCTTCTGTTTCCAGTTCTTTGATTTCGTGATATGAAACCGGTTTACCGACGCGCAGGGTCATCTTACCCGGGCGTATCATCAGGCTTCCTTTGTGGTTGATGGCGTATGCACCGACCAAGGCCAGGGGAATGATATCCACCCCGGCCTCTTTGGCCAGGAGAAAGGCGCCGCGTCTGAATCGGCCCAGTTTACCATTCAATGTGCGATGCCCTTCGGGAAGGATAACGATGGATGTTCCTGCAGCGAGCATTTGCTTGGCGTTCTGCAGGCTTTTCAGGGCACTGCGGGCATTGGTATGACTGATGGGAATCATCCCCAGACGACGAATGATCCAGCCATAAAATGGCCAGTGGAAATGGTCTTCCAACTCTACTCCACGGACAAAATGGGGGATGTGACCATAAAAGACAAATCCGTCGAACAGATTGACATGATTTGCCATGAATAAACAGGTTCTCTTTGTTCGAAAATGTTCTCCGCCTTGTACTTTGACCCGAATGAATAGAAAACAAAGTAATAATCGACAACCCGCTTTGATAAAGCGGTCAATCCGCTTGGGATTGATCAGGATGCTCAACACAAGAACGGACATTCCCATGGGGATAAAAATCAGCAAACCCGAGAACCAAGCCAGTCCCGAGACCAAATATTTTCCAATGCTGTGCAGGAATCCTCTCATCAGTCAAAAACGCGTATTTTGCCAGGTAAAACCGCAACTGAAATTGGAGTTTTTCCGATAATCTCACCATCCGGCGTCAATACTTTGGCGCTTTCAGGACGAAACACCATCTTTTGGGCTTTGAATGTTTCGACTTGTTTCATCTGAAGATGAGTACCTTTGAAAATTTTCGGCAAGGCTGACAACAGCCCTAATCGAGATATTTTGTTCAAAAGCACCACATCCAAGTAACCATCGTCGATTTTCGCCTGCGGCGCCATCAGCATGTCACCGCCGGTTTTGGTCGAATTGCTGATTTCGACAAAAATATTGTCCCGTTGAAAGGTCTGTCCATCAATCTCAAATTCGAGATGATAGGATTCCAACTCGGCAGTGATGATAAAAACGCCAATGACATAGCTGAGACTGCCCCATCGCTTATAATAAGATGCTTTTTGCGCCACATCGGAAACGAATCCAAAACCGAGAATGTTAATGAAATAAAAGAGTTGGTCTTCGCACTGACACATTCCCAAGTCAACACGACGGGTTCTGTTGCCGATGATTTTCTCGACAGCCTGCTCGGGGTTTTGGATCGCCAAATCCCGCGAAAATGAATTGCCGGTGCCCACGGGAATGACGCCCAATGGAATGGGGAGCTGTTCATTTCCACGCATCATCCCATTGATCACTTCAAATAAACTGCCGTCTCCTCCGACGACCACAATACCATCCCAATCGCCACTGACTTGACGCTCTGCCAGCTCTGTCAAATGACCGGCATATTCGGAGAGTTGATGTTCTACTTTAATTCCCCGCTGCCGAAAAAGGTCGAGAGATTGCTGTGCAACCTGTTCTCCCTGTTTGCGACCGGCAAGGGGATTCACCAACATAAGTAATTTCATGATGACCTTCCTATTAATTTATGCTTGCGGAGTCAGTTTCAGTTTGCCTTCACCTGAACGGTCGTTCCACTGCAGCCGGATGTCGCCGGGATAAAACCAGGCAGACCACCACCGATTGCAATCTCGATTGGACCGCTTTCCATGACCAGATTCCCATCGCCATCAATGACCATCAGGTTTTTCGGCGTCAAGGTAAATTCCACACTTTTTGATTCCCCGGGTT
>RPQV01000544.1 GCA_003818595.1 Calditrichota bacterium | reverse complement strand
ATCAAGCGCCGGAGTCGCTGATTTGCTTTGAGCACTATCCGCATTCCCCATCGGCGCTGACGAAGAAGAGGGATTCGTCGGCCCATCGAGCACCCGATTCAATTCAGAGGCCACCCCTTCATAAGTGACGCCGAAACTATTCAATATCTGCGCAGCCAGTCCTTCCCGCTCTTTCACCAGCGCCAGCAACAGGTGCTCGGTACCGATAATATCAGATTTATATCGTTCAGCCTCGACATATGCGCTCTTTAAGATTTTTTCCGCCCGCTTGGTAAAAGGAATGTTCCCCAAGGTCATCGTCTCTCCACTGACGCGACCCGCATCCTCCACAGCCTGCTTGATCTCGTCCAAGTCACAACCCAGTGCGTGCAGGATTTCTGTTGCTATTCCTTCCCCTTCGCGAATCAGACCCAACAGCAAATGTTCGGTGCCGATGTAATCATGTCCAAGGCGGAGCGCCTCATCTCGAGCAAACTGGATAACCATTTGAACTCTGCTTGAAAAGTTATTTTTCATATTGACTCCGCGGAATTCTTTCCCATCTTAAATAATAAAACAACCAAAAAGTTCCAGACCATTCCTCTAATCAATTCGCCCTATTCCCAGTCGTCTTCCTTTTCATCACCGATGCCGAGGCTAAAAACCAAGATGAAGCGGCAATATCAAGTGCATTAAAATATGACAATTTGTGAGAAATAATGACAAATCTGTCAATATCCGATGTTAATTCCAAAACCGAGCTATTAAAATCAATAGCTTGCGTATTGACCCGATGGAGCTGAATATAGAATTACAATCTTTATGCCATTATTTCGAGTTGTGCACAATCTGCTTGATCCGTCCGTCATAAAGATCGAGAATGCGGTCAGCACGTTCCGCCAACTCGCGATTATGGGTGACAATAATCAACGTCTGCTGGTGATCTCGACTCAATCGCCACAACAGGGCATGCAGCGCCTCGGCTGTCGTTGCATCGAGATTCCCGGAAGGTTCATCTGCGAGCAACAGCCGCGGATGATTGATCAATGCCCGCGCGACCGCAATGCGCTGCTGCTCTCCGCCCGACAACTCATTCGGTCGATGGTGCGCCCGCTCGGATACTCCCACCTCGCGCAACAATGCCTCTGCTTCGCTCTGGAGATCATCTTTCCGCCGACCGGCGATCAAGCCGGGCATCATCACGTTTTCCAGCGCCGAAAATTCAGGCATCAGATGATGCGCCTGAAAAACAAATCCCGCGGTCTTGTTGCGCATCAGAGCCAACTTGGCGTCATCCGCGTCATATACCATAATTCCATCAATCTCAACCTTCCCCTGCGTCGGCCGATCGAGCATGCCTATTAAATGCAGCAGCGTGCTTTTGCCGACACCGGACGGACCAACGATGGCGATGATTTCACCAACAGCCACTTCGAAGGTGATGCCTTTGAGCACCGGCAACATCGTGGTCTTGGTCATCCGATAACTTTTATGAATATCGATAACGCGGAGAATCGGAGCTTGTGACATTGCAAAAGACCTTTACTTAAACCAAGTCGGACAGGATCAACGCCTTATCGGCTATTCATAACGGATGGAAGAAACCGGATCCAGTCGGGCTGCCCGCGCTGCCGGGTAAACGGCCGCCAGAAAGGTGATCAGCACCGCAGCGACCGCGACCATGATAAAATCCGTCCATTTCATCAATATCGGCAGCCAATCAATGATATAGACATCATTAGGCAATGAAAAAAATCGGTATTTGAACTGTGCCCAGCATAACAGGTAACCGATGAGACATCCCATCACGGTTCCCAAGGCGCCGACCAGCAAACCCTCAAACGTGAAAATTCGACGCACGCTCTGGTTGGTGGCGCCCATAGACTTTAAGATGCCGATTTCCCGTGTTTTTTCCATCGTCACCATGATCATTGTGGAAATAATATTAAAAGCCGCCACCATGATGATCAAACTAAGGATGATAAAGGCCGCCCATTTTTCAATCTTCATCCAGGCAAATAAATTTTGATTGAGATCAAACCAGGTGAGCACGCGATAAGGATATCCCAATTTTTCGTCAAGCAGTTCTCTCACCACCTCGGCATTCTGATAATGATCCAGACGAATACCGATTCCGGAAATTTTGTCGCCCATCCGAAACAGCTTCTGAGCTGCCTCGTTGGAAATGTAGGCCATATTATCGTCAAATTCAAAGAGCCCGGTTTCGAAATATCCGGTGACCATAAACTGCATCATCTGCGGCATTTGATTCACCCGGGTGACATCCTCAAAACTGGCAAGAATCACCTTGTCGCCCACGCTGACCATCATCCGATCAGCCAAATTGAATCCGAGGACAATTCCGGGCATCTGTTTTCCGTCTTCAGCACTCACCGTTCCCACATCAAGCTGACCATAATTGATGCTTTTTTTAATGTCCGTGACCGCATCGACGGTTTGTGAATCGATGCCGCGAATGATGAGCCCCGTAGTTTCCGATTTTGAACGAATCAAACCTTTCTTGTGCACATAGGGCGTCATTTTCAAAATATGAGGCGTCGAGCTTATTTTCACCATCAATTCCTGATAGTTCTGTACTCCATGATCATGAAAAGTGCGCACCTTTACATGAGCATCGACGCCGATAAACCGCGAACGAACTTCAGATTCAAAGCCGTTCATGACGGACAAGACTATAATCAGCGCAGCAACCCCGATCATCACACCGGCGATCGAGATGTAGGAGATCAATGAGATGAATCCCGTTTTACGCTTTGATTTTAAATAGCGAAGGGCTATAAACCATTCATAGGACATATTTCAACTGCCTACTTCCGTGAAGGAAAATGTTAGAGCGGCCAATCGCCTGCTTCAATCGTTCAAACATGATCAGGCCGCATTGTCGGGAAAAAGATCACATCTCGAATCGAGGCCTGATCCGTCAGCAACATGACCAGACGATCGATCCCCATGCCCAGCCCTGCGGTCGGCGGCATGCCGAATTCAAGAGCGCGCAGAAAGTCTTCATCGAGAAGCTGCGCCTCCTCATCACCTGCTTCGCGCAACGCCATTTGCTCTTCAAACCGTCGTCGCTGGTCGATGGGATCGTTCAATTCAGAAAAGGAATTGCCAATCTCCCGTCCGGCTACATAGGGCTCAAACCGCTCCACCAGCAGCGGATCGCGACGATGTCGCTTTGCCAATGGCGACAATTCGACGGGATAATCACAGATAAATACGGGCTGTATTAAATGAGGTTCAACTTTTTCGCTGAATATTTCATCGATGATTTTGCCGGAACCCCAAAACTCTTCGATCTCCACATGCAGCTCCCCTGCAGCCCGGCCGAGCTCTTCGCGGGAAAGGCCGTAGAGGTTCTTGCCGGTATATTGCTGCACCGCCTCGAACAAGGGCAGACGAGGCCAGGGACCCGCCAAATTGATGGCATGACCCTGATAGGAAATT